>JAQWLH010000112.1 GCA_029247405.1 Mariniblastus sp. | reverse complement strand
TCAGCGAAAGATCTAGTTTCGACTGAACTTACGACATTAATTCTTTCAGAGGGCCTTTTAAATTGAGATGCTTCAAATTTGAATCCATTTGGCCAAACGTGTTAGCGGTTTCCAAGTCGACCGCCTGCATCAGGGAAAGATAGAGATTGCCGACTGACCGATGTCCTTGATCGCCGTATTTCGGATACTCAATGTAGCGCCCCATCTTCAGCTTCCCTTTAATTCCTCCCAACAAAACAAACGGCCAATCATGGCCTTCGCAATGATGGTCACCAGAAGAGCAAGACATGTAGACAATCATGGTGTTGTCGAGCATCGTTCCATTCCCCTCTGGGATGCTGTCGAATTTCCTCGCCATTTTCGCGATCTCTTCGACATGCAATTTTTCAATCTCCATCCGCGCTTGATGCCCGGTCCAACCATTCGATGCCACGTTTTCCCCAAGGTGACCGATTGCATGGACATGATCTGAAAGGCCGAGCTCTGAATACCTGACACCGAGCGTATCTGGTCGCAGGGTCACCACATTGGTCAGACCGGCGATCAGTGCGGCTGTGGCAAGTTCAAAGTGCGATTCGATTCGTGAGGAAGTGGCTTTTGATTTATAGCGATCCGTGAGCTGCGGTGCGTGCTGCTGTATTCGGTCCAAGAGCGCCGCTTTTCTTTTTTCAATTATTCTCAACGAGTGAAACGAATTCAGATAAAGATCAAATCGCTCTTTTTCATCTCCAGAAAGTTGCTTTTGAACGCGTTTGGCGTCCTCAGACAAAAAATCCATCAAATTACCATTGAGTGCAAGTTTCTTCTCCAACTGAGCCGGAGTCGCCACGGATGCGCCAAAGAGCTCAAAAAATGCCTTTTGAGGTGAAGCCTGAAAGGCAACAGGCTTGGAGGCGCCGTAGGCCGAAAGATTCGGATAACAATATGAATCTTCGGGCTTGTCATTCCCAAGCAATCTTCCATTCATTGCCATCCCGTACATGGGATATGGGCCAGCCGAGAGATGTCTTCCAAGAAGACAATCCAATGTCGGTGCAACGGCTACGGATTCCGAATCATGAAGCGAGAGTGTCCCAAAACCCTTGGTGTGATTTCCCCTGAAACCGACCCCCGATAGGCTCTGCAAAATCGTCAGACGATCTTTGTAACGATCCAATGCCAAAAGTTTTTTTGGGAGTTCATGATCCTTTAGGGAAACATCAACCAATGGCCCAGGTAGTCGACCTTGATTACCGAGCTTCTTACCATCAGACGGGCTAACAAAATGATTCTCAAGCCCCTCCGGGACAAGATTAAACTTGTCGATCCCAGAGGATTTGACCACGAAAACGAATCGTTTGGGTAGCGTTTGTTCTTCTGCGACCGAGGCTGCCTTGATCGATCGCAGACAGGAAGCCATGGCTAAGGACATTCCACCGATCGAAATATTCTGAAGTGCGCGTCGTCTTGTTATCAACATTAAACGATCCCTGCGTGTGGATAATACTAATTAGCGTCGGTAAATAAATGAATCAGAGCTTAACAACGAGACCACGAGTGCTTTGAAGCTCCCGCCGTGCTTTAAATACGCTTGCTCGGCTTCGATTAGCGTCTTTGAATCACTGAGCATTTCATTCCTCCCCATAAAGTAACGGAACAAATGCCGAATGAAAGACTGACGAACGCGATCGGAATGTCCCAGTCGATGCATCATTTCAACCGCATCCTTGACCTCCCCATCAACCTTAGGGTCACCTGAAAATCGGATCTCACCAACAGAGTTGATCGGGCGAGTTGTGAGCTGGCCGTCCTTTAGTTTTTGGTCAAACTGACCATCTCGACGCAGATAAACTTTGTTGTCTTCGTCAAAATAATGATGCGTTCGGTATCTCCCCCAATCGTCAAACAATTCAAAGGGCTCACCAAGCGGGTTGATTTTTCGGTGACACTTCCAGCATCGCTCGGCTCGCAGTGGCTCCATTCTCTCTCTAAGTGTTCGATGAGGGTCGGTTGACACCGACGCATCAACGTCAGGTGGCACGTCGCCGAGCACCCCGGCCAACAACCGTTTGTAAACCCAGATGCCTCGTTGAATCGGGTCGTTGCCCTCATTCAGCGAATGCGCCGCCAACCAAGCAGGGTGCGTTAACAGCCCCGCTCGCTGATCGGTCGGCATCTCAACGGGTTGTTCCAGCGGCCAAGCCCACTGCTGTTCGTCGAGTCGACCGCTGTCGGGAAGATTGTAAGGTCCGATGTATAACAGATCGCCAATACCTCGTGACTTTGCCGTAAAGGGGAAACTCGGATGCGAATAAATCCCTTCTTGAAGCTCTTTCTGAAAGTTGGCAACCGTCTGAGTCGCCTCTCGCCGAGTCGCTAAAATTGCTTGCTCGGACTTCTTGGGCATCTCCTTAAAATTAAAATCTCGCTGTATCTGCTCTCGACGCTTTTTAACTTGCGTCTCGATATATCCCGGGGCGGTGACCTCAGCAATTTTTTCGTCGTAACGCTTCCGTGCGTACTGGTTATCACCGGGATGGGCGACAAAAAATTTATTCGTCGTCAGTAACTCAGCGATCACGTCTTTATCGTTTTTCAAAACATGCTCAATCAACAGACTCGCGTCAAAAACAAGCATTGAAGTATTCCATTGGCGAATCTTTTCGACCCGTTGACGTTCGTTATCCTTAAACACGGATCCTGCACGATGAAATCCAAAGAACTCGTCAAAAAACCGCCGGATCCTTGGCAAATCTTTGCGATCCCAATGGCCCGTTGTCAGCTGTTGGTCCACCAACTGCTGGACTAATCGCTGAACGTCCTTTTTCGTCTTGAGCTCCCCCTTTGCCATCGCCTCACTTATCAATCGGTTTCGATCAGGGCCGTGATCCGTAAGCGCGTAGGCGAGCGAGTAAGCCAGCTCATCCGATGACAACATCCGCCGTCCAAACTTGTCCACTTCACCCAAGCCGAACTCCATTCGATAAATCGCCTCGGGACTGAGAAACATCGCTTTTATCGTCGTTTTGAGACCATCAAGTTGGCCACCAATTTTTATATTTTGAACGAGAAATTTGAAGTACTTATCTTTCTCTTCGTGGTTCGGTTCGCGCCCAATCACCCGCTTGAATTCTCGTCGAATCACCCCGTGCAATTCACGCGCCTCAAACGTTGGCTGCCCCACCGCAAAATCAGCGAAATCACCTCGCTTTTCTCTGTCGGCAAGAAACGAATCCGCGACGATCATTTTCATCTGCACTGTACTTTGATCCGCCAGCGACATCGCCGCATAATCTCGAATCCCCCGCTCCGACGTCAGATAGGTGAATGGGCTTTTGGCGTCCCCAAATCCCCGAGAAGCGAATATTTCTGGGCTCAATCGCCAGAGTCGCGAAGGTGAAAACGGGGGCGTGTCGATTTCACCTGAAAAAAGTTGTTCGTGATTGACCCAATTGCCATACTCCGGTGCCAATAGCTTTTTTTGATACGCCTCAAAACGATCTGTTTCGACCATCTTTTGGAAAATCCAATTGACGACATTTGCCTTCTCAATCGCTGCGGGTTGAGCCTCTTCAGGAGGAGGCATTTCTTCGAACTTTAATGCATGCATCACTTTGATCCAGCGATTCGCGGTTTCGTTGGAAGAAAAGTCTGCTGTTAAACTCTCTAGATCGAACTCAGCCTCCGCTTCTTTACCCGTATGGCAGTCGAGGCAATGACTTAACAAGAATGGCCTGACGGCCTGCTCAAAGGAATGCTCGCCTTGCTCTTGAGCTAACCCCTCCAGCGTCATTCCCAAAAAAACCAGGCTAATCGCGGTGGAAAGACAACCGATATAAAAAAACCGAATCACAAGAAGTTCCCCGTTACCCAATGCGGTCGCCGCTCATCACGATGCCGACCGAAACATCCATTCCAACGCTGTTTTCAAATGCCACTTGAATTGACTGTGATCTCAACCATCGCGTCGCTCATAATATAATAGCTTAGCAGTAACTTTGAATGCGATAACAAATGCTTGATAAATATTTGCGTAGCGAAAATAAAAAATTCGTCTGTCAAAATAAACCACGTGAATCTGATTCACCAAATCATTGGATCACGTAACGTCATTCAAAGCACAAGCGAATGGGAACGGTAGTCGGTAAAAGCGAATTGAGACTGGAGGTTTCTCAATAGAGACAACTGGCACAACCACGTCGAAAAACGCCCCACACAACACCCGTCAGATTCTGTTTAGGTCATTGTCGTCTTTTCCAGCCGTCCAAGCTAAATCCTATCAAGCCCCCGTCGATGACCGTGGCACTCACCACGAGTCACTTCTTGAATCCACTCCGAGTTTTCGAGATACCACTTCACCGTTTCTAAGATTCCACTTTGAAAAGAAACTCGGGGCGACCACCCTAATT
The DNA here is from genome assembly GCA_029247405.1 of Mariniblastus sp. GTDB lineage: Bacteria > Planctomycetota > Planctomycetia > Pirellulales > Pirellulaceae > Mariniblastus. The sequence continues at coordinate 2,788 of JAQWLH010000112.1, read as the reverse complement.
CCGAGCGGATCTTTTCTGTGGAAACTGCGTACCGACGATCATGCCCCGGACGATCTACTTCGTAAGAAATCAACTGATGCGGTTCGTGGCCTAGATCTGGATGGAGCTCCTTCACAGCAGCACAAAGATCTCGAACCACTTCAAGGTTCGACTTCTCGCATTGGCCACCGATAAGATAAGTCTCACCCGGCACGCCACGCTCAGCGACCACCTGGAGCGCGTTACAATGATCTGCAACGTGTAACCAATCTCGAACGTGACTTCCGTCGCCGTAAATCGGCAGTGATTTGCCTGCCACTGCTCGCAAGATCATGAGGGGAATCAGCTTTTCTGGGAACTGACGTGGACCATAGTTGTTCGAGCAATGGGTGACGATTACCGGCAATCCATAGGTGTGATAATAGGCCCGAACAAAATGGTCTGAAGCAGCTTTTGAAGCCGAATATGGCGAGTGCGGATCGTAGGCAGTCTGTTCGTGAAACTTGCCGACAGGGCCCAGATCACCAAACACTTCGTCCGTGGAAACATGCACGAAACGAAACCTCGAACGCTGAGGAGCCTCCAGAGATTGCCAGTAGTTCAACGTCTCTTCCAGTAAATTGCACGTGCCCACCACATTGGTCATCACAAAAGGCAAGGGGCCATCAATGGCTCGGTCAACATGGGACTCGGCCGCGAGGTGGATAATCGTCGAAGGACGGGCTTGAGTAAGCAGATTCGAGATTAATTTTCGATCGCCAATGTCACCGTGCACAAACTCGTACGGGCCGCGAGGATTCAAACCAGACAAAGACTCTAGGCTGCCAGCGTAGGTCAGCTTATCAACGTTCCAAAGGGGGCGGTTAGACTGATGTAGTAGACTCCGAATGAGATTGCTGCCAATAAAGCCAGCACCTCCGGTGACTACAACTGAGTCCATTTTTGCTCCCAACAAGACACCCAATATATTAGTAAACATTGCCTCAAGCCGACAAAGCAAGAGTATACAAAGTCGCCCCTGACCTTCCAACATAAACACCGACACATCAGGGCACGAGATTTTTCACCACCAGATCGAAAAAAAACTTGAGACCATTCTGAGCCAGTCAAAACCAAGTAACTTTAAGACCTGGTGGACTCGTGATAGCTCGTCTAAAGTCAGCAAAATCTGCAACGCCCCCTGTAAACAAAATTCGTGAGGACAAAGGTGCCTCTACGATTGGGCTTGAGCCAGAAAAGAACTCGCGAGGTAGGCTTAAAGCTTTAAATGCAACGCCATAAATAGGCGAACAATGACAAATCTTGACTGGCAGAGAAACCCCTAGCCAGTCTCCCCCTGCTAGGCAACTCGACAGATCAACGGCCCGGATAGATTCGCCTAAACATTTCTCAAGGCTGACCTATCTGATGCTTTGTACTAAGACGATCAGCGGCGAGAAGGCTCAAAAAAACACCCCGCAAACCTAAGTTTGCTTGGCCTCTCCCTCCGGATTGGTTACGCGAACCAAAGATTAGCGAATACTGAAATGGTTATGCGATGGAATTTATTAGGCTGCGAGTCTAAATCGCTGGTTGTTGGACAATCCCATGATTGGTCCAGACAACCTTGTTTTTTCGATTCTTTTTCATCAAAGCATGATTCCTTTTGATCGTGGAATCATCTCGATACGGCCGGTCATGCTCAAGATGAAGACTCACTAAGGTGTATCGACAGTTGCGACACTTGACACCAGCAGCAGCAAGACGGTAACCAAATTCCTTGTCAGTTCCTCCGTAGGCAACCCGTTCATCAAAACCGTTTACTTTAAGCACGTCGGATCGCCAGGCCGAAGATCCATTCCCTGTAAAGACATCCGGACGATGAGACAACCGGTTAAGCAAGGGTTCAAATCGTCTGGCGATTGATAAACGAAACACGTGGGAAAAGGATATCTGCCCCCTTTGCTTCAACCAGTTTGCGTCGAATGCCCTTCCAGAGATGACATCCTCTTGGTCTAAATTGACGTGAATGGAGTCGGGAACTCGAACTGCACCACCCGCATTCAGAAACTGATCAGGCTTACGAAGACGAAGGTGAGATTCAACAAAATCTGAGCGTGGAATGCAGTCGCCATCTGTGAAGATTAAATACTCTCCCTTCGCAGCATCAACGGCTCGGTTGAGAATTCGGTTTTTTCGGAAGCCTCGATCTTCATGCCAAACGTGAGTGATCAGCATCCCTTGAGACCGAAACTCTTCAATCACCTCGGCAGTTTCTGAAGTTGATCCGTCATCAGAAACGACAATCTCAAAATTAGAATAAGATTGGCATTGAAACCCCCAAAGCGTTTTCCTTAACGCAACGGGGCTGTTAAAAGTCGAAATAACAACCGATAGATCCTGAGGCGTGGCCATAGACAACATTCTGCTCATCCGATTAAGTTAATTGCACTAGCGCGTCACCTATACAAAATTTCTGCAGTGCTGTTAAGTGCAGTTCTTCAAAGTGCAGGCAAGAGGTTGCAGACTAGATATTTACGAGCCCAAAATCACCGAGATGAGACGACGGCAGCAATCCTTCCCTCTGCCCAACGCTGGTCCAATCGACTCGTTCTAACGTCTCGACGTGCCCACCATTGACCAATAATCAAGTCCATCTTTGGAAATCAACGATTTTGACACCAACCTGCCGGAACTACACTCCTGATCACCGCCTGACGCACCTGTTGATCGTCACTGCCGGTAATGATCCAATAAGGCGGCCTCGGCCCTTACCAAATTTTGTAAAGAATTACCTTGGCGATCGCCCACCCTCTGGAGAGCCAACATG
>JAQWLH010000081.1 GCA_029247405.1 Mariniblastus sp. | reverse complement strand
CTGGGTGTGCGGTTCCAATTGAAACCCACGAAGGTGAACTTAGCGCAACTTGTACCACAACAGCGAGTGAAAGAACGGTCGCCCAGTCAATCCCGGCGGCAACAAGCCGTGGCAAAAGTCTTGCTGGAACTTTCGAACCGGGTTGGACGCTTTTTAAAGCTTGGTGTAGCTCTTCGTAGGACTGAAATCTTTGAGCGGGATCCTTAGCCAGCATTTTGCTGAGGATGTTCTTCCACTGTTCAGGTAAACGCGGGGGCCATGGTGCCGGAAAAACCAGTTCACTTGTTTCCAGGAATTCAATCCACTCCGCAATGGAATCTCCAACGAGCTTTCGGGGCAGTTCGCCAAAACTAAGTTCGTAGAGCGTAACTCCCAAAGCGTAAATGTCGGATTGGAGCGAGGGCTTGTTACCTCTTAGGACTTCGGGTGCGATGTAGTTTGGGGTGCCGCCCACGGAACTTGTGTTGTCCTTGGACGCACTTCGCGCCATTCCAAAATCCGATAGTTTGGCGACCCCATTTTTGGTGAGCAAAACATTGGAGGGTTTGATGTCACCATGGATGATGTCCAGTGTGAACGAAAAATTCAAGGCTTCGGTTATATCTAACGCGACCGAGACAATTTCATCAAATGGCATTTCGCGTTCGCCAATGCATTGATTAAGCGGCTGTCCGTTGACCAATTCCATTGCCAGGAACGGATTGCCATTTTGTTTGCCGACGTAGTAGATGGTGACAATGTTGGGGTGCGTGACTCGGGCCTGGGAGACGGCTTCCTGCAACAATAAGTCAATTTCCCGGTCGGAGCTTTTGGGGCCCGCAGCAACCGGCGAATCGGGCGTGCGTTTGGAGTCGTGTAGGTCGGGTGATTCTGAATGATGAGACGGGTCATGGTGACCTGCCTCAAACCCACTGCGCAGAAGTTTCACGGCAGCAAAACGTTGTAACGAAGTATCAAGTGCACGATATACCTGGCCCATTCCCCCGCGGCCCAGCGGTGAGATCAATTTGAAATGCCCAAACATCTCGCCGATCAATTTGTCGGGAGCTGACGCCTCAGCAATTCGAGCGACGGCATGATTGGGACGATTGAATTCGGGGATATTTTGAATGGGCTGTGTGACGTCCAGTCGAAAGCTTGCGTCTTCAAGCGAAACCGTGATGCCCAAGTCTTGTTCAAGCAGTTTTGTTGAAATCGTTTTGTGGCATTTATTGCAGGCCCCACCCAGCGATGGATCCAACATAATCTGCGTACCGCATGTACAGTGATAGAGCACTGTTTTCTGCGGAGACATCGGTCTGGTTACATTCGGATCCATCGGCCGTCAAAACAAAAGAACAACATGATAAGGGAGATTCACTAATCTAGTCATTCCAGCGAATTCCGCGAACACATAAAACGGCCTAGCGGACAAATCGAGCCATAATTGAGTCATCAGGTTGCCCTAAGCACCAAGCCAGCTTTATCGGGATTGATTTGACGATAGAATCCAGAAAGGAAATTAGTAGCAAGGCTCTCCAGTTTTTATTGAAATGCAAATACCCAAAACGATTGAAGCATTTGTTCTTCGTCAAGAAGGATCGGATTTTTCTGAGTCAAAAGTTACTTCGCAAGTAACCGCTGGCGTTACGAGTTTTCCCGCCGATCTTGTGGACTCCGGTGACGTGTGGATCAAAGTTGACTATTCCGCAGTCAATTATAAAGACGGCTTGGCGGCGCAAGGTCATCCGGGGGTTGCTCGCAAGCTTCCATTGATTCCCGGGATTGATGCGGTCGGGAGGGTTGTTGAATCCGGAGATCCTAGATTTTCAGTGGGCGAGCCTGTTCTCGTTGCCCACGCAAAATTTGGAACGGCGCACCACGGTGGGTGGGCCTCTCATCTTTGTGTGCCTGGAGATTGGGTTTTTCCACTCCCCCCGGGAATGGATCAAAAGCAAGTTGCAACCTATGGGACGGCAGGCTTTACTGCGGCGCAATCAGTTGAAAAGATTCTCGACCAAGGCATTAGGCCAGCAGATGGGCCCGTTTTGGTGACGGGGGCGACCGGGGGTGTGGGGACATTTGCGGTGAAGATTTTGGCAAAACTTGGTTACACGGTTGTGGCGTGTTCCGGGAAGAGCGAGCGATATCAATGGCTGAGGGAGCATGGTGCATCGGATGTAATATCACGAGACGAGGTAAATGACACTGGTAAAGCACCCTTGCTAAAAGGACGTTGGGCGGCAGCAGTGGATACCGTCGGTGGAAATGCTTTGGCGACCGTATTGAAATCTTGCCTGCCTCATGCGTGCGTGACCGCTTGCGGTATGGTTGCAGGTCACGAATTACCCATCACCGTCTACCCATTTATTTTGAGGGGCGTCACACTTTGCGGAATCGACAGTGCTGGCATCACTCGGGAAGTGCGGCAACGCATGTGGAACAGGATTGCGGAGCAATGGGATTTCGATGTCTCCACACTCTCCAGCGAAATTGGGATCTCAGAATTGCCTGAAGCGGTTGATAAAATCATCAAGGGGCAGTCCGCGGGGCGAACCCTCGTTAAATTCTAAGCACCTTGAATGCACCATCACGCTCATTTATCCGCTTTTACAAAACCTCATGCTCAGTGACTTTACCTCATTATGATCCGACGAATTGAATTGCAAAATGTCAGGGTCAATAACCTCAAAGAGGTCTGTTTGGATATTCCACACGGGCAGTTGATTGCGTTCTGTGGACTTAGTGGTAGCGGTAAATCAAGTTTGGCATTTGATACTTTGTACGCCGAGGGGCAACGTCGCTACATTGAGAGCTTGTCACCCCACACTCGTCAGTTCATCAATCAGTTGGATAAGCCGGAGGCTGATCGGATCGACGGGATTCAGCCTGCCATTGCAGTCAAAGCTTTTCGGGGCAAGGTTGGCCAGAAATCAACGGTGGGGACTGCGACTGATGTCACAGAATACATTCGGTTAATGGTTGCCAAAATCGGCCAAGCGGTTTGTCCGGATTGCAAAGTTTGTGTTGCCAGCAGTGATGCCGAGAGTGTTGCACGGTTGCTCGATGAATTGACGGATGGAACTCGATATCAAATTGTCTTTCAACCCCAGTCGGGTGAAACATTAGCGACTAAGCTGATGGAGGCAAAACGAAATGGTTTTGTGAGAGCGGTCGTTGGCTCGTCAACAGTTAACTTGGCCGATACATCGTCATCACAGATTGCAGACGCTGCAGAAGATGACGAGGTTCGCGTGGTGGTTGATCGCCTCAAGTCAGGTGCGTCTGATGCGTCACGAGTTCGCGAGTCGTTGGAAATCGCCTTTCAATTTGGCCGTGGCAGTTGCGAGGTCCTCATTCGTGACGAGGGAGTAAGCACGAACGGCATTGAAATTGGCGGTTCAAGCTGGACTGTCAGTTTGTTTTCAAAAGATTTGACCTGTTCTCGCTGCCGCAGACAATTCCCGCCGGCCGAGCCGCGTTTGTTTAGCTTCAGCAACAAAGTCGGAGCTTGCAAAAAATGTGACGGGAACGGTTTTCTTGGAAAGGGGGTGGGGGCAATTTGCGAGTTGTGTCATGGCAGTCGCCTAAATGAAGATGCACTGTGCTTCCAAGTTGGCGGCAAGAATATTTTTGAAATGACAAATTTGAAAATTGAAGAGGCTCGTCAATTTTTTGAGGGCCTGACATTAAGTGCATCTGAGACTGAAATTACAAAACAGATTCTCCCGGAAATCTGTGCAAGAATCCGATGCCTCTGTGAGGTTGGGCTGCCCTACCTGACGCTTGATCGCCCGTTACGCACTTTGAGTTCTGGCGAGGGACAGCGAGTTTCGTTGACGTCCTGTCTCAGTTCAACTTTGGTGAACATGTTGTACGTCCTCGATGAACCCTCTGTCGGCTTGCACGCTCATGATGTTGAGGGTTTAGTAACGACGATTCGCCAATTGAAAGAGCGCGGCAATACTGTTGTGATCGTGGATCATGAGGAAAAAATGATTCGCGCTGCGGAACGAGTCGTCGAGATTGGCCCCGCTGCCGGAGCGTCCGGTGGTGAGATCGTTTTTGATGGGACCGCCACAGAATTAATGGCTGACGAAGCAAGCTTGACAGGTGATTTTCTTGCGGGCCGGAGGGGGATCACGTGCGGAGCAGATGATCGCCGGTCTCCACGGGGGAAACTAAGGCTCACCCAAGCCAGTGGGAATAACCTCAAGAACATCGATGTCGAATTTCCCTTGGGATGTCTCTGTGTCGTTGCGGGAGTGAGTGGCGCCGGAAAAAGCTCATTGGTTCAGCAGACGCTTTACGGGGCGATTTGCCAGAGGAAACAAAAAACTTGTGAAGCCCCCCTGCCCTTTGGTGATATTTTTGGAGACAGTCAATTTGATGAAGTTGTATTGATCGATCAATCTCCCATTGGCCGCTCTCCGCGCAGCAATCCAGTTACTTACGTCAAAGCATTTGATGATATTCGAAGAACTTTTGCGGAAACAATTGACGCCAAGACTCGTAACATCAAGGTAAGTCAATTCAGCTTTAACGTGTCTGGGGGGCGTTGCGATAAGTGTGATGGCGACGGGCAGCTTTCGATTGATATGCAATTCATGCCCGATATCTCGATCAAATGTGATCAGTGTCGGGGGACGCGGTACCGCGATGAAGTTTTGGCGGTCAGGTATCGGGGGAAAAGTATTGCGGATGCATTAAACTTGACGGTCCGTGAAGCATTTAGCTTTTTTCGCGGGCAACCAAAAGTTCAAGCCAAACTTAAATCACTGATTGACGTTGGATTGGATTATGTTCGGCTCGGGCAACCAGCAACGACGCTTTCTTCGGGAGAAGCCCAACGTCTAAAATTGGGTCACTATCTCAATGCGTCTAAGTCAAAACGGGCGTTGTTCATTCTTGATGAACCCACCACTGGGTTGCACATGGCAGATGTCATGAGGCTGTTGGAGTGTTTCGAGGCTTTGTTGGCTGTCGGACATTCCTTGATTATTGTCGAGCATAATTTGCAGTTGATGAAGTATTCAGACTGGATCATTGATCTTGGCCCCGGTGCCGCCGAGAATGGGGGGCGAGTTGTGGCGCAAGGTCCACCCGAAACGGTTGCCGAAGTCAGTGGTTCAATTACCGGGCATTATTTAAGAAAAGAGTTGGCCAAAGCGATCTAGATTGCTGGTGGTTTTGAGAAATGAAGAAAGAATTAAGCAATCCTGAGGAGGTGGGCTTAGCTGATTCCCGTTACGCGCGGCAAATCAGATTTCCCCAAATTGGTGAGTCGGGCCAAAAACGGCTTGGCGAATCGTCGGCATTAATCATCGGTTGTGGAGCGCTTGGTTCGGTCATTGCGAATACTTTGGCGCGGTCAGGCGTTGGGCATTTGCGAATGGTGGACCGTGATTTTTTGGAAACCAGTAACCTCCAGCGTCAGGTTCTCTACGACGAATCGGATGTGGCAAGCGGGTTGCCCAAGGCCATTGCGGCAGCAAACAAACTGCGTCAGATCAACTCGGAAATTCGAGTTGAGCCCATTGTTGCTGATGTAGATGCCTCCAATATTGAATCGTTTTCGGAGGGGGTCGATGTCATCCTCGATGGCTCGGATAACTTTGAAATTAGATTTTTAATCAACGATGTCGCGGTCGCTAATTCAATTCCTTGGGTTTACGGTGGATGTCTTGGAGCCGATGGGCAAACCATGACAATTCTTCCTGGTGAGTCAGCTTGTTTAAATTGTTTGATGCTAGATGGACCTCCACCTCCAGGGACAACTCCGACCTGTGACTCCTTCGGTATTCTCGCTCCAATTATCAACGTGATTGCGTCGATCGAAGCAAATGAGGCCCTTAAGATTCTCTCGGGGAATCGGGATGCCGTCAGCCGAAAGTTGTCGGTGTTTTCAATGTGGGAAAACACCATGCGTCAAATGGATGTGTCCAAACTTCGGGAACAAGTTGATTGCCCGACGTGTAAGCAGAAACGATATGAATGGCTCAGCGGTGACCGCGGCAGCCATTCAGCTATTTTGTGCGGACGCAATGCGGTGCAACTTAGTTTTCCGGGACGACAAAAGATTGAATTGTCGAAGTTGCAGCAGCGTTTAGTGGATCTTGGGGAAGTCGAATTAAACCCATATCTTTTGCGGTTTCGTGTGGATGAATTCATGATGACCGTGTTTCCTGATGGGAGAGCAATTGTCTCTGGGACAGAAGATGCTGCGGTTGCTCGAAAACTTTATGTTCAATACATCGGGAACTAGCTTGTGTTGCCAGTCGCTTGAATTGGCGAGGGCGTTGATCAGGCAACTCAAACACAGGATTCGAAGGTGAATGAGAGAAATGAGAAAACCGGACCAAAATCATTTTCATTGGATAGGTTTTTAAAACTAGGACGCGAAACCCATTTGTTTTTTAGCGTCTAAATAGGCATCGACAAGCTTTTGAAACGGAGCGTCCAACAGATTAGTCTTTTCGGTTTTCATCTTTTCTTTTTTCAGGTCGTAGCCAAACGTCCAATGGAACTCGATTACCTTGGGTTCGATCACGACCGTACCTTCAACCCCATGTTCGTTGCAATAATGCGTAAACTCGGACAGTGGCTCGGTTAAGCTGTCCAACAAAGCAATTGTCTTGGGGGCGGGTAAACGCGGAATGCGTGACAGCCATCCGTCAAAGGATTGGTGTTTTTGGTGGGTCAACCAGATTTGTCCAACACCGTAGAACAGCCAAACTGGCCCGCGAAATGTTGAGACCAGTGCATAGGGCCTGGGGAGCCATCGCCACGAGCCCATTTCGGTTCGGAAAATCAAATGCCGACCCCCGAGGCGTTTAATGATTCGGTTAAGAATATGCTCGTCACCCGCTGATTCTTCGAAATTACTCAATGGCTCACCTTGCGCTCGTTTAAAGTTGGAAAACCACAATTATTGTTCATGTGTAAATTTTAACGACGAGAGGGTGCGACGCAAAGGAGCAATGGAGTCAACGTTTACCTGACTCAATTTGGGATCGAAAAAAGTTCAACCAGGTGGCCATCGGGGTCGTAAATGTATAGTTGAAGTATCCCGTCTGGCCGGGTTTTGGGGCCATCGCCAATTTCGATTCCCAAATTCACTACCTTTTGGTGCGCGGCAACGACATCATCGATTTCGAAGGCAAAATGGTGGCCTCGAGAAATGCTTTTAACTTGGCGATCCCCCCAGCCAGACAGTCCCGCTAAATCGCTTGCCACGGTGGCGTGGATTTGTACCGTCTCGATTTCGAACCATGCTCCGTCAAAGTCAAATGCCGGACGGGGGCATTCGTGCATTCCAAGCAAGTCAACATAAAAATTTCGAGTCTTCGAAAGATCATTAACGATAATCGTGATGTGATCGAAGGTTTTGACTTGCAGTGGAGACATGTTGAAATCTTTTGATAAAAGAGAGCGTCATCGGGAGATCGATCATATCGAAAAAGTACCCCGTTGCCAGTCGCACGGACTTAAAAGTCTTAACAGGCCCTGGCATGAAGGGGGGCTCGTTGGCAATGAGGGTGGGAGCCAGCCGTGTCTGAATAAAATGTGGGTGCTTGATGATGCACAGCGCTCATTTTGGAGGAGAGCCTCTTTTCCCACCGGTCATTGTTTGAAAACTTCAGGCGCAATAAAAAAACCGAACATGAAGTTGTCCGGTTTTTTTGACTACGGCTGGCAGTTTGGAAATCAATTTTAACGGAAAATTTCTAGCCCAAAAGACGCTCCATGAAATAGCATGTCGTCGTCGTCGCTTGAATTGGTACCGGCAGTTGGAGACAAGACAGGAATGAAGTTGTCCGAAACAGATGCAACTTCGCCAACCCATAAGAAATTGTAGCCCAATCGCAATCGAGCAGATCTTGAAAGTTGATAATGGGCCAACATGTTAAGCTCCAGCGATGTTGAGACCGTTGCACTGTTGTCAGAGACATCCATAAATTGTGCGCCGGCGTTGAAAAGACTGGTGTCGACCTTATTGAGGTTGGCGTAGACGCCCGCTTTGCCGGCCAATGAATACGACAAGCGATATCCGACGTCATAAAAGAGTTCGCCACCCGCATGGGGACCAAATAAGTTGTTAACGGTGGACATCTCAAACGTGCCTGTTTCCCCAAGGTAATTGAGGCTTGTCATCATGTATTGATCGTCGATATAAAAATATCGCAAACCAACAAACGATTTGACGACGTCCCAACCCCAGGTCGTTCGATTGTATTCGAAGGAGTGAATTTGAGTTTCTTTGTATTCTGTTTGAGATACAGCATTTTTGAAGGAGCTTATTTCCGCACCGGTAAAGCCGTCGCCGACGGAAAAACGAGCGTTTATTCTAGCTGCAGCGTCTGTTCGAGTGACCGTTTGCTCGACGGGCATAATTCCCATGTAGCTAAATTCTCGACCGCTTAGCGAATCGCTTTTCGCACCAAATGTTAGCCGCCAACCCAAGTTCCAATCAAAGTCATTCAAGCTTCCAAAATTTGAATTGGAAATTGTGCCATCTTCTCGATCAAAATATAACACCTCGGCGTGAAGGTATCGCCGTGCATCGGAAACCGAGCCGCTTGCCCCAAACCGACTTTTCACTGAACCGGGATTAAAGCAACCACCAGTGCCGCAGGATTCGCAGTTCGACGCTGCTCCACCCACAGCTGTTGCGATTCCGCAATCGGAACAGCCATTACCATTGCAACCGCTGCAGCTATTGCCGTTTTGCGAAGTTGTGATGACGGGAGCTTCAGCAGCTGGGGCTGAAAAGTAGTTAGGATTCAGGGCTGTTTCAACTGGCGGAGCCATCCCAACGCTAATTGGAGATTTCGCGGCAACCGCATTGGCTCGGACTGACCTCGGAAAACTTGCCGTTTGTGGGACGTTGCCAACTACGGGGGGAGCAATATTTAAGACTGTTGAAGATGTCTGAATGACAGGCGGAGTGTTTGACAAACCAGTTGTCATCGGTGGATTTGCTCTTAGCTGCTCCCTGTAAATCGGAACGCCACCTGATGATACGTTATTTGTCATTTGACGATTTTTGGGGGCCCATCGAGTCGCCTGTTGGTTGGCTGTCGAGTTCGGCATGTTGCGAAGTGCGTCCGCCTGAATAATTTGCGGAGGAACTGTTGCTAACAAAATGTCTGATCCGGTCGTTGGCTCAACGATGTCGTCGGTGCTAATCGGCGTCAGCATTGTCGCAAGCTGGACTTGTGATTGTGGAGTGCTAGAGGCGTTGATAACGGGTGAATCCGTCTCCGGAGTCGGAGGATTTATGGGATGCAACAGTGCGATCGGTTGGACTGGCTGGGGCATTATCTCCTGAGCTAGTTCAGTCCTGGACTCTTGAGGAAACGGAACGGGTACAACCGAAGACTCGAATTCGTTTGCTTCCTTGATCGGCGGAAGCTTGGAAGGCTCCTCGATGCTGGCTGTTGAAGTTTCGATTTGTTTGGAAAGTTCAGGGGTACTGATCGGCTGCAAGGCATTAACTGCCGCGATTTGAGACGATTCAGCTTGTTGCTGTGAAACAATCGGTGGTAATTCAGTGCCTGCGTCGACGTCGAGCGTGACTGCCGGGGGCTGAGAAGCGATCGGCTGCAAGGCATTAACTGCCGCGATTTGGGACGGTTCAGCTTGTTGCTGAGAAACAATCGGTGGTAATTCAGCGCCTGTGGCGATTTGGAGTGGGGCAGCTTGTTGCTGAGAAACGATCGGTGGTAATTCAGCGCCTGTGGCGATTTGGAGTGGGGCAGCTGGGGACTGAGATACGATCGGCGGCAAATCAGTGCTTGCGGTGACGTTGGGGGTTCTGGCTGAGGACTGAGAAACGATCGGTGGTAATTCAGTGCCTGTGGCAACGTTGGGTGTGACTACTGGGGACTGAGAAACGATCGGCGGTGCAACTTTTTTCGGTTGATTGGCCGATGGGGCAACCGCAAGAACAACAGCACCAAAAGCCCCAATTGGCGTATTGTCGGTGTTTTGGACCACACCTGAATTAGTGTGATTTACAGAAGACGAATCTTGGAATGCAAAACAACTTCCGCATGATGTTCCGGAAACGATTGCGAGAAGAGCGATTAGATTTGTCTTAAAATTCTTATTCATGGGTCATTTGACGCATATTGAGGCTGGTTGTAGCGAGAGCATCCTCGCCCAATTCTGTTTTCGGCTTACTAGCTTGGGGACTTTTGCCGATTCTGAGGAATTTCACAGATCGGTTGGCATTAACGTATTTTCAGATTGTGACAGTCGTTCCAGGTCGGTGGTTCAGACAGCCAATTTTGGCTCGCGATTGGGGTTCGCTGAACTGACAGCTAATCGGGGCAATCGTCAGTTTCGTTGTTTTTTTTCAAATTAACCCAGGGAACCCAAGCATCGTAGATTGTTAGTGGAGCAATGCCGGAGAATTGATTAAACTGGACCGAATAATAGGTTTGAGGGTCTCATTTGTCTCAGATGAATTCAGCCATCGTCCCGTGCTTGCATTGGATGAATTGTTAATTGGTTTTCGTTATTGACCAACGAATTCAAGAATTGCATTCGCACCAGATTGTTTGAAATTATGTCTAATTTTCTATTTTTTTTGTCGCGTCTTGTACTCTTCCCAATTGAGTTAGTCGCCTCACCGAACAGTGTCTTGCGAACAGCCTGGTCAGGATCTGCGCGAGGTCGCTCGTTGCTACTTGGCTTGCCGGCGGTATTAGTCGCTTGTTTGGGAGTCGCCCTTTTATGCTGGGCCGAGTTTGGTGTCGCAAAAACAATGGAGCAACATTACTTAGCCGAGGTTGAAAAAAGTAACAAAGAAAAAAAGCGGCTCAAAAAGGACATGGATCAAGAGATTCGCATGCGGCAAGCGTCAACTCGAATCACGCCTGAGCAAGTCGATCAATTGATTACACCCGATGATCCAAGAAAGCTTGGTCTTGAAACTCATCAGCTTCGAGAGACCATTTATCTCGAAAAGTTAATCAGTCTTAACACCAGCGAACCTGTCTATAAGTATAAGCTTGCTTTGGCCTTGATAGAAAAAGAAGAGACTCGCAATCGTGGATTGGCGATCATGAACACGATTTCTCCCGTTGACGAACCGGGGCATGTAGCGGGGCATTTATTGCTGGCTGATTATCATCTTGCTAGACCTGCCCAAGACCCGCGAGAAAAGCTGATGAATGTAAAAATCGCTTTAGCTCATTCAGATATGTGTTTAAAACGGGACAAGAACAACATTGCAGCAATGAGCATGAAGGCCCGTTTGCTATTCGCTCAGCGAAACTTTGCCCAAGCCTACGAAATTTTTGAAAGGCTGTTTGTTACGAATCCAAGATACTACGAGCCGCTGGTCGAAATTAATGGCTTCCTGAATCGCCCGGAGGCTAATCCTGAAATTCTTGCAGAGGCGATTCAAAGGTACTCGGATGTGCTCGAGGCGACCGAAACGCTTACCGATTCCGATCGTGTCAAAACTTGGCAAGAGTTGACGAAGTGCTACATACTTAAAAAAGATTTTGAAACGATTGAACAACAATTGCTCGATGAAATCCAATTGCAATCAAACAACCCCGATAACTCAGGCAAACGAGTTTGGGCTGAGCATTTGTTAGCGCGGGTTTATGTTGGTTGGCTTCAACAGTACCCATCAACCGAAGTGGCTAATCTGCCGAGTCGGCTCGAATTTCTTGAGAAAGCTTACGGGTTCAATCCGACCAATCCACGAGTGCTCCGCGAGCTAGTTCGGCTTTCGGCTAACGCAGATCAAACAATTGCATCACAGGCACTCCAAATTTATGATGCGACGAAGCGAATGGACGCACCCGCTCTGGTGCTTAACGAGTTGGGCGCCCAAGCACTGGGTCGCTCAGAGTATCAATCCGCTCTTGAGTATTTTGAACGAGCTCGAAAAAAGTCGCCCCAAGTTCCCGAAATATTAAACAACTTAGCGTACACCTATTTGGTGGCCGAGCGTCCAAATCCGAAACGTGCTTTAAAGCTTGTAGATGAAGCATTTCGTTATTTGCCAAACAATTCTCAAAATTTTGAGTTTCGAACCTATTTTCATGACACGCGTGGCCGAGCCATGATGCAACTAAATCGAATGTCAGAGGCAGCCGCAGAGTTTGAGTTTGCATTACGGACGCGTCCAGACGATCAAGACATACTGGCTGCATTGATTAAGTGTTACTCCGCCAACGGGTTGGACCCGAGTCCTTATGAAAATCACTTGAAATCGATTCGAGAAGAACAAGCATCTGAGCGATGATGGCGGCTTCGCTTTACGATTGAACAGCGATGTGATAATTACATTTTTCTAGTGTTTAGTGTCAATGATTTTTAGACCCAAAGCCCCCGATCACGAGCAAAAATTTGAGAGGCATACCTTGTTGGGTATCCTGTTGTCTCCGTTTTATCTCGTTGGCCATTTCTTTGGCGAATTACTTGCCGTGGACGATTCAATCCAGGTTGAGCATTCGTTCCTACAACGCTCACTAGCGATAATCACGTTGCCGATTCGACTTCTGCTTGGGTTCGGTTGGTTTATTGTTTCGACCTGGTCGACTTCTCGAAACGGACGAGCGTTCTTGAAGTCAATTCCCGTGCTTTTGGCACTCGGGACATTTGGCGCGTCTCTCTTGTTGGCTGATTTGGTAAATACGGAGCGAAAGCAACTTGGTTTAGCTCGTGGTTATATCGAGTATCACCGTTCCAATTCACCTCAGTTTTGTGAGATGTTTGCCCGCAAATTGACTGAACTACAGCCTCTCCCCGAGAACCTTTACCAGCTTGGCTTGGCCTATGACCGAATGAACGAACAAGCGGAAGCCTACGACGTAATGCGCTCGCTTGCGCCCGAGGAGGGGGGTGGGCTTTCTCTTGCGCATCTTTGGTTGTCTCAATATTACGCGCGGGCAAAGGATCTAGAAATCGCCGACACTGATAATGATGAGCAAGCGAAAAAGCATCTGCGCTACGCATTGCAAATGGATCCAAATAATCAGATGGCAAGATATTCGATGGCCATGATTCATATTGATGATTCCAAGAAATTCACGAAAGACTCCAAAGAGTATCGAGAAGCGATTGAGAAAGCGATTGAGAATCTCAACAACGTGATTGATTCGAGTGAAGGCAAACTGACGATGCTCGAGTTGGTTGCGATTCCCAAAAAACTTGAGTTGCAGATTGAAATTCGGCGCGAAAACGAGAATTTTAAAATGCAACTGGCTAATGAAATAATTCGCCTATCCCCATTGGCCGATCGCTATCCCGATGTCTTTGAAATTCGCGTGACCATGGTCAAGTGCGCCGTACTGATGGAAGATTACAGTCGAGCACTCGACATCATTCGAGAGGGGTATCAACTTGCTCGTGATTTAGAGGTTCAGCAAAAGATCGTTGGGCTCGCGGCGCTGGTTTATCTCGATCGAGCGAACAAATACGATGACTTAACCGATCGGGAGCAATATCGAGGGCGACTTTTCATTTTGTGTGAGGCCGTGATCGCAAATCCAAACAATAA
>JAQWLH010000068.1 GCA_029247405.1 Mariniblastus sp. | reverse complement strand
CAATCGGAGACGAGCACCTCAAGGGGATCAATTCAATCAGCGAGGTGGTCTGGCTGAATTTGGCGGGAACTCAAATTAGTAACGAGGGGCTCAAGCAATTGATTGGGATGCCGCTCAAAAAACTTCACCTTGAACGGACTAAGATTGGCGATGCTGGGCTCAAGCATCTTAAGACACTCAAGGATCTTGAGTATTTGAATCTTTACAATACAGAAGTCACCGACGCAGGGATTGAGCACCTGAAGGCATTAAAGAATCTTAAGAAGTTATACGTTTGGAAGTCAGGAGTGACCGAAGACGGGATTTCGAAGTTAAATCAGTTACTACCCAATGCACAAATTGTTGGAGCGCTCAAACTGGAGCCCGCTGTCATCGAAGAGCCTGAAAAAGCCAAACCCGATAAAGCAAAGAAAGCGGATGCGGGTAAAAACGGCACGGCAAAAGTTGACAAAAAAAAGAAACGAGCTGAGGACAAAGCCAAGGCCGAAAAAAAGAAGCAGGCTGGCGACAAAGACAAGTAGGTGTTTGAATGACGAGGAAATCCAAATCGGCAACCGCGGTGACGGTGTCCGATGTTGGGGAGGACTCTCAAGAAGCTGGTTTATGTCAGCCAAGAGCAAAAAAAACGACCGCCGGCGTATGCCCGCGGTCGTTTGGTTTGAAGCTTTAAGTCTGACTAATTTCTTAGTTGTCTTTATTCTTTAAGGTGTCCGACGGGTTTCGCTCGCGAAAGCCTCCAATTCGTTTCTCGTACTGAATCGTTTTAGGTTTCGCTCGTACGCCCATTCGGTTAAGCAGTTTCTGCAGGTCGATTTCCTCAACCGTATTGGTGACGGCTTCTTCTTTCATTTGTTGCATCGCCATCACGATTGCTCGAGCGGCTTCGGGGTTTTCCGAATTAGCCCCCGAGACCGGTGGATCACCAATGACAAGAAATCGAACGCTTGAATCCACCTTGCCTTTGATGTTTCCATTGTCGTCATGCCATGCGACCACTTTTCCGCCATTCCGGTTGATCATTTGAACCAGGCGTTGAGTATCGTCATAAATGTCACCATCGAGGTCGAACCGGCCAGCTAATGCAAATTCGACTGCGTATCCGGGATCCCAAGTCGCCGTCAGAATGTGGTCGCCGGTCAAGATTGGATTGGTTGGATTTTCCAAGTTAATTCTAGCTTCGGCACGGTCCCTGAAGACCTTGGTGACTTCGACCATTGCCTTGTACTGGCCTTCTTCGAAATTTGTAACGTCCTTGTCGTAAACTGAGAACGTCTGGTTGTTTGTCAAACCATCGACAGATCCAAGGTCAATGTAAACTGTGCGTAAAGCACTGGCCACTTTGAGGATAGTACCATCGGGACGATCAAACACCTTACGAGTTAGCTGGTTGAGTTTGGTCTTAAGTTTGTCTTTGTCCGCCTCAGCAACTTTCAGCTTTTCGCCCAAGTCCGTTTCCTTCTCGTCAGCTTGCTGTCGAAAAGCTGCAAATTCTCGATTCACCCTGTCGTTGCCGTCAACGGCTTCGTCTAATTTGTTTTTGAGGGTTTTTTCTTTTTCTAAACTTCGCGCATTTGCATCAGCAACGTCTTCTAGAAGTTTCGTATTGGTTGCTTCAAGTGCAGACATTGCATTGGTTTTATTCTGTAGCTCTGCCTTTGTTTCGAGTAAGGTGCGTTTGGCAGACTTAACCTGGATGTCGGCTTCGTCATTTTTCTTGCCGACCAAAATGATCAAGTTACGAATGTGTTGCCTCCACGATGTTTTTCCACCATCGTCGGATGAGGTCCCCGCCATATCCTTGTTGTAAGACTCGGTAATTGATTTGGCTTCGTCAGCGATCCCCTGCAGAGTTTGTTGACGAGTTGCGTCAAAACCCCTTGGCAAACCATTTAAAGCGTCTTGAAGCGTTCCGACTTCGCTGACAGCTGGACCGAAGTCACCCGCCAGGGCTTTGAGGATATTTGCTTGGAGCTCGTAGGCCTGTACAAGCTTTTTGTTGTACTCCAAGTCCTTGTTTAGTTGCTTATTGCTATCGGAATTCTCCGATGCTTTTGACATCCCCAAGAACGCCGCAAGTGCTAACACAAGTGTTAGCAAAACCAAAATAATGACAGCAATCAAGTATCCTTGATTTTCCCTGGCAGCCATTCCCATCTCCTCAGCACGTTGGACCAAGTCCAACGGCAAAAATGTTTTTTATTATTGAACTTGGCCAAAACCAAGTCAGTTCAACTTAGCGGTTGCCAAGTCACGGCGTGTTTGGACAACAAACAAAGTTTGTTACCGATTTTTGCGTTTCAACTCTTATCGGAATCTGTTTCGAGATCCATGATTGTTAGCTTGACAGGCGCTATAACAGGCACGTCCAAAATGGTGGGGTGCCTTAAAAGACTGATCTCGCCGATATCGTTCTAAACTATCAACGATTTATTCTAGATGGGCGAAAATTAGTGTCAAACTATATGGTTTACGCACTTTAGATTGTTGGCGGACTTCGGCCGACCCTAGCCGTTTATGCCGGTAATAGGCGTTCTTAGGCAATTCACTCGCATTCAAATGCTGAAATTGCTAGGAGAATCTCCGATTCATCTGGGCCTCACGCGAAAATATTGTCTCGAAGTCAGGCAAATTTGACCGGTCAGCTCCCTGTTTTGGAATTCGACGTCGCCTAACTCGACGTTTTTTGAGGGTTAAAGGACTCCCCGCGTTACCAGATTATTCAACCGACGTGCGACGTCAGTGACGCCATCCAAAACTGCTTCGTCGTAAGTTCTCCCATCGGTGGTGTCGACACCATGACGTGGGTCAAGTGCTCGAAGGGCCTCTAACGCAGGATCTTCGTGGTGAAAAAGCTCGACAAACGCAAATTCGAGATGACCCGTGTTAGCGCAAGCCGTTAACAGAGCGCCTATCCATCCATCGTCAGTAGAGAGACACCCACGAGTGGTTTTGGCCGAAGCGTGGAAAATACCCAGAGCACCGGCCTCGGCAATTTCTGCAACCATCGCCTCGTTTTCGGGGATCGAGAGCTCTGAATCACCACAGTGAGCCGCATCAACCATGACCTTAAAGAAAGGACGTCCCATCTCTTCATTCGCCGCACTGACAAATTTCCAGATTTTTTCAATGCTGGTAAACGTCTGGAATTCTCCTCCTCGCAAGAACTCGATATGCCAAGCTTTGATGCATGAGTTTTCTACGTCGGCCTCTTGGGCGGCACGAGTATGAACTTTGACATTTTGTGAGATGGCGGCCTCAAATTCTGCTCCGACTTTCGGTTGGGCGTCAGGTTGCATCCAGGCTTCGACCGAAGTCGAGGAAACATGTTCGACACCGTGCTCTTTAGCAGCGTTGAGTGCACCCACCAACATGGCAACCACAGCATCTTCGTCACTGATTTCCATTGGGTCGGCTCCGCCGACCATCATGATAAAGTGCACCTCTAGCCCGTTATGTTTGAAGCTATCGACCATTTCACTGACGTCATTTGCATTCAAACCCGGGAAATAAGGGACTTGGACACAGGAGATGTTCGCTTGAGTGTTAGCGACCAGATGCTCCATATTGGCAGCGACAACGAGTTTGCCTTCTTCATTTCGGGGTAACTTTCCGTCTTCATCCGGCACAAGTCCTCCGACAAATTTCAAATGTGTTGGAACAACGCCAATTTTAACTTTTGATTTTAATTCGATTGCTGTCATGGTTTCACGTTTTGAATTGGTTAGTTGTGCAGGTGTGCTGATTTGAGAATGCTTAAAATTTTCAGAATTGATTTTCCATTAAAAGTCGAGGTGTCCAATCCGTGGTCAGTGATTTAAGTCAAGTGACAACTGACGATGATGCATTTTTTAAACATCTGAAAATTTGTATTTGCATCAACGAAGGACGCGTGACGATTTTTACGTAATTTTTGACGAATGCAAATCGACGGAGCCATTTTTGAAAAAGAAATTTTAGTCTTCTGAATTGCCGGTATAAGTTCTCAGGATTGGCGGTAAGCTTGGCCAAATGCCAAAATCACCTAAGGCGAGTCGGTTGTAAGTTGCCCTTAGGTTCTGCTTAAGGGGATTGGGGTATTTCATTTCAAAACCTCGATACCAAATCGAACCTAGAAATGATCATATTGAAAGGCTATTCTATAAGGCCTTGAGACGAAGGCGCCTGAGTCAAATCTGATTGGGGCGTGTGAGTTCCAGTCATTTGGTTCTCGCGAAATGGAACGGATGGTCGAACTGATCAAACCTTAGCAGATTTGGTTGGTACGAGAATTTGGAAGATTCGGTGAGTTGGTCAAGAGTTTGGCCAAACTTCACCGCGATCACTAGGACGATTTAGCTTCCCATTGAAAACAGTTGTATTATCGCCGCCTACCTTATTGGTTGATAATCAGTCGTTTTGAGTGTGAGGTCACGGGAACTTTTCGACCCACGTAACTAACCACGGAAAGAATCCATGCTTGTTATCGGGATAACAGGCGGGGTTGCCAGTGGCAAAAGTCTGGTTGCCTTGTGCTTCAAGCATTTTGGCGCGCAGGTTCTTGATGCGGATCGGGTGGGGCACGAAGTTTTGAAAGATCCCAATGTGATTGCTGCGATTCATTCGCAGTGGGGTGAAATTGTTCTCAAGGATGGAGAGGTTGACCGAGGTGTTTTGGGAAAGATTGTTTTTGAGCCAACCCCGAGTGGATCAAATTCGCTGCGAAGATTGGAACAGATAACGCATCCTCTGATCGGTGCTCGAATTCGCCAACGGCTTTCAGAGCTGAAAGCGGACTCGAATTGTTCAGCGGTTGTGTTGGACGCTCCAATCATGTTCAAGGCAAATTGGGATCAGATGTGTGACAAGATTGTTTTTGTTCACACCGATCCGACCAAACGCCAACAGCGATCCCGCCAAAGAGGTTGGGATTCGGAAGAACTCTCCAAACGTGAATCACGCCAAATTTCGGTCGAGGAAAAACGATTGAAATCGACAGATACCATCGACAATTCCGATTCGAGAGAAGAGACGTATTTTCAGGCTTGCGACTTATGGCAAGCATGGGGGTTGCGTTTGCCTGAGGGCTTGGAGTTTCCAAACACACTTTTTAAGAATTAAATCACACCAAAAAATCGGTAAGCTCCTCTCCAATTCTTACCGCCGGAGATTCAAATGGCAGATGCTCGTCGACCCAATTCACGAGGACAACAGAGACGTTCAGGATCCCAATCAAGTCGAGACCCCCATTTCGACCTGGATGCTGATGTCAGCGAAAAACTCAAAGCGCTTGAGTCCGATGGGGAGCCAATTTCAATCGCTGAGACTATTTCCCGTGAGGAAAACCGACCGCTTACGGGAGTGCAGAAAAAAAGCCCGGACGAGGATGTTCTCAATGTGACGGACTTGCAGCGAATGCCAACCGAGGAGCTTGCCAGTTACGCCGAGACCGAAGGGGTAAAAGACACCCAGGGCTTAGCGAAGCGTGAGTTAATATTTTTGATTCTCAAAGAGCGCGTCAAATCTCGTGGGATCATGTGCGGACAAGGAACGCTCCAAATTCTTCCTGATGGATTTGGCTTTCTTCGCAGCCCGGAATATCACTACCTAAACTGCCCTGACGATATTTACGTTTCCCCCAGTCAAATTCGAAAATTCAATCTCAGAAACGGTGCTGTTGTCAAAGGGCAAGTCCGCCCCCCCAAGGAAAATGAAAGATACTTTGCGCTCTTGCGAGTTGAATCGGTCAACGGGCTTGACCCATCCGATAGCGCACGTCGAATCAATTTTGACGAGTTAACACCGCTTCATCCGGACACCCGAATTGTGATGGAGCATAATGAGAAAGACATGTCCACGCGGATTGTGGATATGATCTCGCCCATTGGATTTGGTCAGCGTGGTTTGATCGTTAGCCCCCCGCGAGCTGGTAAAACCATTTTGATGCAGCGAATGGCTCAGGCTACGCTCGTTAATTATCCTGAAGCTTACGTGATCATGCTTTTGATCGACGAGCGTCCTGAAGAAGTTACAGATATGGAACGCGAGGTTAAAGGCGAACGGTGCGAAGTCATCAGCTCAACCTTTGATGAACCTGCATCACGGCATATTCAAGTCGCTGAGATGGTATTGGAAAAGGCCAAGCGGCTTGTCGAGGCCGGCGTAGACGTGATCATTTTTCTCGATTCCATCACGCGGCTCGGACGAGCTTGGAATTCTGAATGCCCCCAATCAGGCAAGACGCTTTCTGGGGGATTGGATGCCAACGCGATGCAAAAACCCAAAGCATTTTTTGGCTCGGCCCGAAAGCTTGAGGAAGGTGGTTCGCTGACCATTCTTGCAACGGCTTTGGTAGACACCGGTAGTAAAATGGATGAGGTCATCTTTGAAGAGTTCAAAGGTACAGGCAATCTTGAAATCGTGCTCGATCGGTCGATGGTTGACAAGCGTGTTTGGCCGGCGGTTGATATCAATGCCAGTGGGACGCGTCGCGAGGAAAAACTGTTCGATGAAGATGAATTTGATCGGATCTGTAAAGTTCGTCGAACTTTAAGTGAAATGAATCCGGCCGATGCGATGGAGATGTTGACGACGCGAGTTAAGAAGACAAAGACTAATGCTGAGTTTTTAATGAGCCTCAAACCAAGCGGCGGTTTTTAACATTTCATCCCATCGAAAAAAAACTGTTTTTTGGGGTACAATTTGTCCGGTTAGCTTTCCGGAAACATCTTTTCGCACTTAGGATCAAACTTGGTCGAAGAACTTCGAGGTACATCAGGATCCGTAGCAGGCAATCGCTTTGCTATCGTCGTCTCCAAATATCACAACAGCATCACCCAAAAACTTTTGGATGGGGCCATCCAGACGTTGAGAAGGAATTTGGTGCCCGCGAATCAAATCAGGGTCTACTGGGTTCCTGGGGCGTGGGAGATCCCCAACGCGGTACAAAAAGTCCTGGGAAACAGCCAAGACGGTGGCGACTCCGTCGATGCAGTGCTCACATTTGGCTGCGTTGTCCAGGGTGAGACGACTCATGATCAGCACATTAATACGACCGTTAGCAACAGCCTTGGGCGGATTTCGTTAGACTACCAAATCCCGGTGGCTTTTGGTGTTTTGACAGTCAAGACCATGGATCAGGCGATCCAGCGATCGGGGGGGGACGTCGGAAATAAGGGTGTCGAGGTTGCCGAAGCCGCGATTCACATGTTGCTTCTGTTCAAGGAAATGGAGGCGGGGTAAATCAACGCCTCCGACGTACAGCCGTTGCTGTCAACTTTCGATGTCAACAGGGGGGATGCCCGATTCACGCGGGGGCACGATTTTTATAGAATTTGGATCGTCAAAATATTGAACCAAAATTCTTCGCCGTTTCGTCATTTGTAGAATCGTACTTTTCCATGTCTCGTCGAAGCCGCGCCCGCGAAATCGTTCTTCAGGTTCTCTATCAAGATGACTTGAATCCGGATCAGCCTGAGAACATTCGAATTCGTTTTATTAACGCCCGACTCAACTATGATCGAGAGCTGATCGAGTTCGCTGAGCAATTGCTCGAGGGCGTCAGGCAGCACCAAACAAAAGTTGACGAAAGATTAGAGGAGACAGCAAGAAATTGGCGTCTTTCTCGAATGGCGGCAACGGACCGAAATGTGCTTCGGCTCGGGGCTTACGAGATCTTGTTTTCTAATACACCGGATCGAGTTGCAATCAATGAGGCAATTGAATTAGCCAAGCGTTATGGCACCAATAACTCATCCCAATTCGTTAATGGTGTGCTTGATCGCTTGATGAGCAACAAGGTTAAATCGGAAAAGAAAAATGGCAGGCAATCGAATGCCGATTGAGGGCGATCTTTGATGCTTCATCGAACTTGATACGGATCGACGCTGATAACCAAACCAAAAACGCAAAGCGACACTCATGGCACTTTGGAATCCATTCGGGAAAAAATCGACATCCAACGACGAGAGTTCGGCGTCGGAAGGAATTGATCAATCTGCTGACACCAAGCAACCAGCTTCCGGTTCAGCCAACTCTGGTGATGAGTCAACCCGTGAAGAAGTAGCAGAGCCAACAACGGTTCCCGCGTCCGAGACGGCAAAGCCTCAAGGGATGTTTGCCGGACTCAAGTCCGCGATGCAAAAGACAGTAAAGCTTTTCAATACAGATATCCGCGATCTAATAAAAGAGGGACGCGTCGTTGATGATGCTTTTCTGGATGAGCTTTATACCGACTTGATTAAAACTGACATGGGAGTTGGGCCAGCGGGTAAGATTCGTGACGACATTGGTTCGAAATTTCGCGCTCGAAAGTTGTTCATGGAAGATCTGGTCGAAACCGCACGCGGGACGATCAGCGATATCATGAGGCAGGACGATGGCGAAATTCATTTCGCAGAATCGGGGCCGACCGTAATCATGGTGGTAGGCGTTAACGGGGCGGGGAAAACGACTTCGATTGCCAAACTTGCCCACCGATTTACCTCCCAAGGCAAAACGGTTGTGCTTGGTGCCGGCGATACGTTTCGCGCCGCT
The DNA here is from genome assembly GCA_029247405.1 of Mariniblastus sp. Classification (GTDB taxonomy): domain Bacteria; phylum Planctomycetota; class Planctomycetia; order Pirellulales; family Pirellulaceae; genus Mariniblastus. The sequence goes on along the minus strand of JAQWLH010000068.1, from coordinate 12,495 downwards.
GCCGTCGAACAGTTAACTGTTTGGGCAGGCCGAATGGGTTGCGAAATTGTCAAAGGCCGTCAGGGAAGCGATCCGGCAAGTGTGGCTTACCAAGCAGCCGATTTGGCGAAGAAGAATTCTGCTGATATTTGCATTGTGGATACCGCAGGGCGGCTGCAAACCCAGAGCAATCTGATGGATGAGCTTGGTAAGATTCGTCGAGTGACTGAAAAAGTCATTCCCGGCGCACCTCACGAGGTTTTGTTAGTCCTTGATGCGACGGCAGGTCAAAATGCGATCAGTCAGGCTCGCGGGTTCTCTGAAGCGGCGGGTTGCACCGGTGTTGTTTTAGCCAAGCTTGACGGTTCAGCAAAAGGTGGTGTGGCCATTCCGATTCGTCAGGAATTTGGTCTCCCTGTCAAATTCATTGGACTTGGTGAAACTCATGATGCACTTGCGGCATTTGACGTTAATCAATACGTCGAAGCTTTATTTGATCCGCTTGACCAGTGAGTCATGCCTTCATGTCTGTGGTTTTTTGTCGAACTCCTTGGGGAATGAAGTTTGAAAGTTTGCATAAAAAAAGCCCCTCAGAAAATCTGAAGGGCTTTGAGTTTGCTGCTTGAATCAAGCTGGCTTATTTTGTCGGCGAAGTCGGTCCTGAATCATCATCAGCAATCGCGACGATCGCACCACCGAGAGCTCCAAGGGTAACCAAGCGGCCGAGACCACCGCCGCCACCACCCATGCCGCCGAATCGTCCGCGAACGAGTCCGCGTCCACCAAACCCGGAGAAGTTGTTGCAAGCTCCACAGCTGCCACCTGAAGCAGAGCCGTAGCTCATTGATTCACCCGCGTACTGCGTAGGTGCAGCGGCGGTGTTGGCATAGGAAGGTTCCATGAGTGAGTTGCCAAGCGTATATCCCGCGGGCTGGGCCTTCGTGGTTGGGCCAGTCAGACATGCGTCCAGTTGGGTGCTAGAGCGGCGGAACGAAACTTGTGTGATTGCACGTGTGTTTCCAATCACTTCTAAACGGCCAGCGGCAAAACCATTTATTCCACCAATGACGTAGTCGTAAACACCTGGCTCAACGTCGGGAACGCTAAACGAGCCATTGTCGCTCGTCTGAACCTGAGCAATCGGCTCATCATTCTGAATCAACTGAACCTGAAGGCCCGAGATTGATTGAGTTTGACTAAACAGACTGCTAACCTGACCAAAAAGTCGACCATTGATTAAGCGGATTTGCTGCAGGGGGTTGATCGCAGATGCTTGGCCTGTGATCTGACCTGCGGTTTGCATGCTTTCTACAACTTGGGGAGGGGCGTTGCGAAGAATCAGTTTTTGAACACCACGATAAGAGGATGAAGCGGTGGTCGCCTGCAGGATATTCTTGGCTCCATCTTTTTCATTAGTGACGTAGACACCATAAGCCGCTAGTCCGTTCTTGCCAGCGGCGTAGAACGAGTAGGCACCTTCTGCAAGGCCATCAATTTTGAAGATCCCGTTAGCAGACGTTCGCGTTTGCTTGACAATCTGACCATCATTCACGAAGAAAACGTCTAACCCAGAAAGGCCAATTGAGGTTTTTGCGATACCGTCAATTGACGCCACACGACCATCAAGCCCCCCATACTGGTTAAGCGAAATGGTGTGCTTTGGATTAGCGGTTACCGTCGCTTTTAACGCGACTGACGTAGAGTCGTTGAACGAAGCGCTAATACCTTGCTGGGCGGAGGCGACCATTGGAAGGCCCGCAAGCAACAGGCTTAATCCCAGCAGTCGAAGTCGTTGAATTTTCATAAATCTGTTACTCAAAAAGAATTTTTTGTGTTCTTACGTTTTTAGTTGTGAAACTTGGGTCGCAGTAAAATGGATTGAGGTAGATTGCGAATCACTCTCCTACTTCAGCTTTTACTGCTTCTTTTCCCGAACCTGAATTAACGCGAAACACACTTTCGCTTAGCAACCCGTAATTGGTCGGTCCTCAGGGACCGGTCTGACTGAGTTGAGAGCAAAAATAGTTGTTGTTAATCCTCCGACGAACAAAAGTATTTGGCACAGAAACATGTTTTGGATCCTCCATAAATTGCTTATGAAGGTCTGACATGCATCTCTTGGGCCAAGGTTAAAATTTGTTTTCCTTGAATCTCTCGCTTAGGAAAATCAGGGAAATCTCTGATCTTGTTAAACTTTAAGGATTAACAAAAATGGCGCTGTCGTTATCACAACGATGGCGCCTGTATCCTTTCTGCTACCAAGTCGATCGAACCGGGTAGATACCAAACTGATCTGTGTGCGATGGCCAGTAAGGTGTTTTCGCGTGGGGCCCAGTCGTTCCGCCCATTTCATTTCCGTTTGCAGGATTGAACTGGTGATGGATCGGTGTGCTGCGAACTTGACCGACACCCCACCCGTAGGACGTTTGGTGAGACGCGGTCGGAGGGACGATCAGTGCGGTCGGAGCTCGCCATCGCCAATTCATATATTCACCACTCCAAGGCCGCCCTTGGGCTTCATTTTGGTTCCAAATGTGAGTTCGTTGAGCCGCAACACCGTTGTTGCTGTAGGTATACAGTCGCGAAGGGGTGAACGGATTTTGGGCTGCCATTCGGACTGTCGCACGTGGCGAAATACGATTGGTATAGTTCGTCATTGTCATTCCGTTGGCATCAACTCCCGAGTAGACCGGGGCGGTTGATTTCAACATGGAAAAGATTTTTCGATGCTGGGCGTTTGCCTCGTTGTTGGCGGACAACAACACAGCAAATACTACGATGCCCGACACGATTCCCATTTTATTCATATGAATGGCCTTGTTTTTCGTCTTTAAAATGCAACCGGCGCGTCGCGTTAAAACTTGTTGGTAAGGGTCTAGCGTCGAGCGGAGTTGGTCGCTGCAGCGGCACAGCTGTTGCACTCACCACAATTTCCATCGGTACAACCACCCTGGGCCGAAGCTCCACGGACGTGACCGCGAAGTCGGCCACCACGTGTTTGTCCGCACTCACTATCGCAATCGCCACCGAGACAATATTTTCTTTTATTGACTCGGTAACTGAGTGAACTTAATTTTGTCGAGAAGGGAAATGGCCCCATATGATTGACGCCGCTTTGCCACTTGACGGTGGTCTTGTTAAGCGAGTCGAAACCACCCATACAGCCGGCAGCATTGTAATAGTTGTAGTAATTACGTTGGTGCTGATACATCATTTCGTGAGGCATCAATGGCTGATACGTGTACATTGACTGGCCTCCCAACTGGGGAGAGTAATGAGGTGCTGGGTACATGACAGCATTTCCAGCTGTGTACTGCTGAAACAAATTGTTGGGTGAGTTGCCTTGGCCAAACTGCGCAGAAGCGGGCGAGGCGGCAACACAACTGAACGCAACAACTGCGGTAGCAACAAAAAAAGTACGGATCATCGAGTTGACTCCCTAATGGCGACGACTAAGCGCGCGGCGGTTTGGCTTTCAATAAGTGGGTACACCACTCCAATCTTCCTTTCGACCAGTCGGGGGGCAGACTTACATAGAAATCCATTTTCCCCTCAACCATTACCAAAATGCCCTGATCCGACCTTAGAAACCGTCTGGGACCAAGTTGACCTGATTGGTATACTCTTCCTAAACCGCCTCAAGCCTCCGAAGTGTTAATTTGCGTGAAATTGGTGTGCGGTTTTGATGCAAGCATTGATCGGCTTGGAAACGAGTGCAATTGGTCGGCCATTTAGAGCTGAAGCAGGCTTTGTGCTTTATTACTTGAGTGCGGATTCGAGTGTGCCGATCGCATCAACCCATCCACCAGGACCAGCATTGATAAGGACGGATCGACGTGGCAAAACGCCGACCAGCGAAATCGAGTAAGAAGGCTTCAAAATCTTCTGGCAGGAAATCGACAAAAAAATCAAACAAGAAATCCAAGACTAATGGAGGGGCAGATGAGCCTACCCTGTTTGATGATCAGATTTCTAATGGCTACACGCCAGTTCCGCTGCGCTTGGCGGCTCAAGCTCGCTACTTGAATTACTCACTTTCGGTGATTACCTCACGAGCTCTTCCGGATGTTCGAGATGGTCTCAAGCCGGTTCAGCGAAGAATTCTTTACACGACACGTCAGCTCGGTTTGGATCACAACTCCAAGCATCGAAAAAGCGCCAAGGTCGTGGGCGATACAATGTCGAACTTTCACCCTCATGGAGATAGTTCAATTTATGACGCGCTCGTTCGCATGGCCCAGCCGTTTTCACTTCGCATGCCGTTGATCGATGGGAGTGGGAACTTTGGTTCCATCGATGGCGACAATGCAGCGGCGATGCGATACACCGAGTGCCGTCGAACGCGAATTGGAGGCGAGCTCCTCACAGACCTTGCCACTCGAACCGTCGCTTTCCGTCCGAATTATGACGGGAGTACAGAAGAGCCCGTTGTATTGCCGAGCCGGATTCCCAATTTGCTCTTGAATGGTGCGACTGGAATCGCCGTTGGAATGGCAACCAATATTCCTCCCCACAATCTCAAAGAGCTTTGCAAAGCGCTCGTCAAGCTGCTTCGCAATCCGGAGATTAAAGCTTATCAGCTGTTTGCAAACGACGCGGTTCAAGGCCCGGATTTCCCGACCGGTGGCCAGGTCATCAATACCAAGGCAGAACTGCGTGAGATCTATCGAACTGGTCAGGGACCCATCAAGCTGCGGGGTTCCAGTAAGCTCATTGGTGGTTCCAAAAAAACAGGCCGAGTCCTTCAGATCACGTCGATTCCCTACTCCGTCAACAAGGCAAATTTGGTTGAACGAATTTCTGAATTTGTTTATTCCGGCAAGCTGCCACTGGTGACTGAAGTTCGAGACCTGTCGACTGACGACATTCGCGTTGATTTGATGTTGCGAAAAGGGGCGGATGAAAAAAAGGTTTTGGCGTTTCTGTACAAAAACACCCAGTTTCAAATCAATTTCAACGTCAATTTGACATGTTTGGTACCAACCGAAAATCCCGAAGTTGGCCGTCCGGAGCGATTGGGGCTTAAGGAGGCGCTCTGGTATTTCTTGCAATTCCGCTTAGACGTTGTGACTCGACGGCTGGAAAATGAGTTGGCGGTATTAAACCGCCGGATCCACATCCTTCGTGGTTTCGTCACCATTTTTGATGCACTCGACGAGATTATAAAAATCATTCGCAAGAGTGACGGCAAGGCTGATGCGGCGCTCAAAATTATGAAGCGTTTTCCAGCCGGAGAGGGGCGAGGGAAGAACAGAGGTCTCGATGCTGATCAGACCGAGGCGATTCTCGAGCTCAAGCTTTACCGTTTGGCCCGATTGGAGATCAATCTGGTGCTGGATGAATTGAAAAAGAAAGAAAAGCGGGCTCGTGAGATTCGAGCCTTGCTCAAGGAAGATACTGCCAATACAAAATCTTCGGGGCGTTGGAAAATTGTGCAGAGTGAGATTGAAGCGATCATCAAGGATTACTGTAGCCTTCCGGAATCCAAGCGGCGAACGACGATTGAAGCGGCGGGACGTGAAATTGAAATCTCGGCCGAGGACTTTATTGTTGCCGAAGATTGCCACGTCCTAATTACCCGAGATGGCTGGGTCAAACGACAAAAGAACATTGGACATCCAGAAAAAAGTCGTCTTCGGCAAGGTGATGGGGTCCTGGCTTGTGTCGAAGGTTCTACCCGAAATACGGTTGGCTTCTTTTCGTCGAGAGGTGTTTGCTATACCGCGAGGATGATTGATATTCCAGCTTCAACCGGATTCGGCGAACCGATTCAAAAACTCTTCAAGCTTAAGGACGGCGAGCGGATCGTGTCGGCGCTATCGTTCGATAAACGCGTGATTGGAAATATCCTGCCGGATCCCAAAGAGCCCGACTATTGCGCGGAAATTCATGGTTTTGCTGCTTCGAGTAATGGGTATGCACTTCGGTTCGGATTTGAAGGATTCGTTGAACCCTCCACTCGCAGCGGTCGCCGTTATGCGCGGGCGGCAGCTGGCGCTGAATTAATCGGTGTGCATGCGATCGACAGTACCGAGACCGCGTTGGCGATTTCACGGGATTGTCGAGCGATGGTTTGTCCGGTCGAAGAAATTAACTATCTTTCGGGCGCGGGCAAAGGCGTTATGCTGATCAAGCTCGCCAAAACAGATCGGTTGGTCGGGTTTAAGCCATCCAAGGGAGATCGAGACTTGCTCACCGTTGAAACAAACCGTGGTGCCAAGAAAACGATTTCCACTGCAAAATACAGAACGACTTCGCGGGGAGGCAAAGGCAATGAGATTCAGAAGAACGGCAAGATCGACAAAGTCCTGCTTCCGCCTGTCGAGTCTCCCGGAGAGCTGAAGCCGCTCAAGGAAGCCAGTAAATAAAAGCAAAACGGTCTAAAAGCAAAATGGTCCCAAATTCGAGATGACAAAATTATGCGTGATGCCGGTGACGAACTTGTAATCAGCCGGTAATAACGGGCAGGCAGTATTGAATCTTTGAAATTGAGGCGAGACATCATCTTCCACCATTCCCATTTCAACGCCACGACTATATGAGCACGGTAGCAAACAAGAACAAATACGATGGCGATAACATTGTCGTCCTCGAGGGACTAGAGCCCGTCCGAAAACGTCCTGGTATGTACATTGGAGGAGTTGGCGCCGCAGGGCTCCATCATCTCGTCTGGGAAATCATGGACAACTCAATCGACGAGGCAATGAACGGCCACGCGACGGAGATCACGGTTCAACTTCATAAAGATGGTGATGCGGTTACTGTTTCTGATAACGGTCGTGGGATCCCGATCGACAAGCACTCCAAGACCAAGAAAAGTGCTTTGGAAACAGTCCTCACGATTTTGCACGCAGGTGGAAAGTTCGACGGGAACAATTACAAAACGGCGGGTGGATTGCATGGAGTGGGTGCTTCGGTCGTTAATGCACTCTCAAAAAAGCTTGTTGCCATCGTCAAGCGTGGAGGCTCCCAGTACAAGATCGAGTTTTCCAAAGGCCAACCCAAATCCAAATTGCAAAAACTCAAAGGTGCGGTACGTGGAACGGGAACGTCCATTTATTTTTCGCCAGACCCTACGATCTTTCCCAAGACGGATTTCAATCCTGAAACAATTCGAAAGCGGATCGAGATTTCGAGTTTTCTTCACCGCGGAATTAAAGTCAACTTCAACGATGATGTCGCCAAAACAAAAGAGTCTTTTCTTCACCAGGAGGGCATTGTTGAGTATCTTGCCAAGGTACTCAAGGATCGTGAAGCCAAGCCGATTCACGAAACGCCGTTTACAGTTCGAGTCGATGAACCCAATCGAATCGAATTGACACTACAGTGGACCGAGTCGACCGACGAGCATCTGCGTTCTTATGTCAATGGGATTCCGACTGGCAATGGTGGAACGCACGAAAATGGGTTCCGTTCGGGTTTAAATAAAGCCGTGCGTAATTATTTTGATATGCACAATTTGATTCCGCGTGGTGTGAAGGTAACTCCCGATGATATCCGCGAAGGTATGGTCGGCATTGTCTCAATTTTTATCGCTGAACCTCAGTTTCAAGGGCAAACCAAAGACCGTTTGAATAACCCCGAAGTTCAGAGCGCCATCGATGGTGTGATTCGTCCGGCACTTGAGCAGTGGATGAACAATAATCGAAGTGTTGCTGATGGAATTATTGCTCGCATCATTGCGGCAGCCCGAGCTCGTGCGGCTTCGCGCGCGGCATCAGCTGCCGTTTCTCGAAAAACTGGCGGTAAACGATCAATGCTTCCGGGCAAGTTGAGCGACTGCTTGAACTCCGGCCGTGGTGACTCGGAATTGTTTATCGTCGAAGGTGATTCGGCCGGTGGGTCGGCGAAACAGGGACGCGATCGGAATTATCAGGCAATCTTGCCGTTGCGAGGGAAGGTGCTAAATACCGAAAGTGCGACGCTGAAAAAGATGATGGAGAATAAAGAGATTCAGGATATGGTGGTTGCAATCGGTTGCGGGATTGGACCCAAACTTGACATGTCCGGCTTGCGGTACGAGCGCGTCATTCTATTGGCCGATGCCGACTCCGATGGGCACCATATTACAACTTTGTTGCTGACTTTCTTTTATCGCCACATGCCGCAATTGATTTCTGACGGTCGGCTTTACATCGCACTCCCTCCCCTGTTTCGGATCGACATCGGTAAGCAAACTTATTGGGCGGCTGACGAACCCGATCGCGTGCGGATTTTGAAAGAGCACGCAGACGGTCGATCCAAGCCAGAAACGACTCGGTTCAAAGGGTTAGGCGAAATGATGCCAAAAGTGCTTTGGGAGACAACCCTGAACCCCGAAACTCGCAGAATGCTGAAGGTCGAAGTGGACGATCACTTGGAAACCGACCGCGTCATTAGTGACTTGATGGGACGCGACGCATCCGCTCGTTTTCGATTTATCATGGATCGCGCCGAAGACGCCAGTGAAATTGACGTATAAATCAATTATTCATCGGCAAGATGATTGGTTTGGACTCGCTTAAAAAAAAGGTGGGCTCTGACATTTCGTATTTTTAGCAGTTAAAATATCAGTCCAACGGTCCATTTCGCTTGATCGAAATTGGCTGGTTTTTATCTTTCGTTTTTCGACGTTCGCGGAGCAGCACATGAAGTTGTCGATGATGGAGTGTTCAATCAAAGGGTCTTATTTCTTGCTTTATTTAACGGCGATGATTCTGACGGTCGCTTCAATTTCCAGTTCGAATTGCCTCGCGTTCCAAGGGGACGAGGTTGTCCCGCTGCGTCCTGTATATTCCGGCGTTGCGGTCGCGGTAGCTCAAGAGGATAAAAAATCAGCGGATGCTACAAACCAGCCAGGTGTTGTTACGGCCTCCAATGATGATGATCAGATTGAAGTAAGCAAGCAGTTTGCACAGCTTCATTTACGCGACGGCTCGGTCATTGGTGGAGAAATTAAGACAGAAACCATCGATGTCAAAACCGACTATGGTGTTTTAACCGTTCCTATTGCTCGCATTTCAAAGATCTATCCGGGGCTCAACAGTAGCCCTGAACTAAAAGCCAAAATGGTCAAACTTGTTGAAGACTTGGGAGCAGACGATGCTCCAACTTGCGATGCCGCCCAGCGGGATTTATTGTCGATGGGTCCGAAAATTAAGAACGTCATTCGCGAGTTCAGTGATGCCGGAGTCGCTGAACGCGCAAAGCGTCTCAGAGAAATTCAGAATGCGCTTGATGAAATGGCCAGTGAAATGGAAGACGAAGCGCTCGATCCAGAGTCTCCTTTGGCCTCCAGCGATCGAGTTGTAACTCCAGACTTTTCCATTGTTGGCGAGATTCAGCAGAAGGAGTTTCAGGTCCAAAGCAAGTTTGGAAAACTTCAGGTGCAACTCGGGGATATCTTGATGGCGGACCGAATGCTCAGCCAGGGACGCCCTGATGTTCGGAAGGCGGTGAAGGTTGGAGCCATGTCGTTTTTTCAAACCAAGCCGGTGTCGGCTGGCATTCGGGTAAGCAAAGGCGACCGAATATCTATTCGAGCCGACGGTGTGGTTCAGTGGACCAATTGGAATAGTTCCAGCACACCCGAAGGACTTACCAATCGGTCGAGTTGGCAAGGGATCAATTCGGGGACATTGGTTGCACGGATTGGCACTGATAACAGCAAATGTGTAAAGGTCGGATCGAACGCGAGTTTCGTGGCCAAGTCATCGGGAACACTTTATTTGGGGATCTCGATGCGTGATAGTTACGCGACCAACAGCGGCTACAGTTGGACGGGCGACTATAATGCAAAGGTTCGAATTTCACCTAAATAGACTGCCAATCTTTTGGGAATTCAATTTTGTCTCGAAGTTCGACTGGTTCAGATGGTATTTTCCACTCTTCAAGGCGGATTTGGGGCCTCGATCGAGTTAAAATAACGTTTCTGCCTGAAGTTATCGGGTCCATTGGATGAACGAACAGTGAAAATTTCTCTTGCTTCTTGGGTGTTGGCTTTGTTGTTAAGCCAATCTTCTTTGTTGAGCGGACAGACTTCGGATACCGATGCGCCTGTAGTGGCAAAGCAGGCTTCCGCTGTAAGAACGGCGAGTGAATCGGTTGATTCAGAGCTCGAAAGATTTCAGGTCGAGGGGGTTGTGACTGAGCGCCGGAAATACTCTTTTGCCGTCGAGGAAAACGGACAGAAGTATGAGGTGAAGGTGATTCCTGATACGGTGATTGGGTTGCGGATGAAGAAACCGTGGTTCGATTGGGAGAGCGGGGTTGTTGTCGTTGACTCAACTGAAGTCGTTAGCAAATCGGCATCAAAGGCGTTGGAAGATTCTAGAAAAATAGTGCGAAAGGCGATTCAGCTCCCCGCTGAAAAACTGTTTGTGATTTCTCGCTTTCGTGAGAAGGAACAAATGGAATTATTTTTCAAAACCGATGATAAGCGAATCAACTTCTATTTAGTGACGCCTTTTGATCCTGGGCAACACATGCCAACCAATGAGCAACCGTATATTTCAGGGGCATTGTCAGTCGAGTCTGACCAATCACTTCGATTAAATATTGGTGGGAATGCGATTCCAGTGCGTCTTGGGTTTCGAGATGCAACGATGAACGGATTTTCAATTTCCCAACTCGTTCCAGAGAGGACGAGAGTGTTGCTGTCAGGTTATCGAGGCAAGTTGGATAAACAAATCACGGCTCAAAGTATTGTGTTTGAGCCGATTCACCAGCGTTGAACCAACCGGGTTGGATTGCCAATCTTTGAAACGTAGGAAGATCGCCGAGCGGACAATTCTCGCCTAAAAAAACATGGCGTTTAGCGGATCAGTTATATTGACGTAGCCAGACTTTTCGCGTGTGGAGATCTTGTTGTGAAAATTCCTTTATTTCTATGTTCCGGGTTTCTAATTCTTTTATCCGCGGCGCCTGGCTTTGCTGGTGATCCGGTTGTCGTCGGCCCGGCGAAACCTAACGTATTGTTTATCGCCATCGACGACATGAATGATTGGGTTGGATTTCTTGGTGGCCACCCACAAGCAAAAACCCCCAACATGGACAAGCTTGCCAAACGCGGCGTCTGCTTTACTAATGCCCATTGCATTGCGCCGGCTTGTTCGCCGTGCCGTCTTGGGTTGATGTACGGAGTTGAACCATTCCATTCTGGTTTCTATCCCTTTTATAATCACTCAAAAATTCCCCAAGAGGTCCTTGGTAAGTACACCAGTTTGTCGAGGCACTTTCGTAATAACGGCTACAACGCTTTTGGGGCTGGGAAGATCTTCCACGGCTCAAAAAGCATGAACGGTGATTGGGACGATTACCACAGCAAAAATAATGCAAAACTCGAATACGCTCCTCAAGCTGGATATCAGCAGGGCAAGTCCCAGAAGATGGCCTTTTGTCCAACCACCAACAAGTTTGAAGACCATCCAGACCACCAGTTTGCCTCGTATGGAATCGATATTCTCAAGAAGCAACATGACAAACCGTTTTTCCTCGCGGTTGGCCTGGTTAAACCACATCTGGCATTTGTCTGTCCGCAACAGTTTTTTGATATGCACGCAGGGCCAATTCAAAAACCAAAGATCAGGCATCGCGATCTCGAAGATGTTCCTTGGGTAGGAAGGTCAATGGCCAAGCTTTCCGATGATTTGCGTTACCGTACGGATGAATCATGGGAACAGGTGCGACGTGCTTATTTGGCGTGCATTTCGTGGGCGGACTATAACATTGGGCGGGTCTTAGACGAGCTTGAGGACAGCCCTCACGCTGACAACACGATCGTCGTCCTTTGGTCGGATCACGGTTATCACCAAGGTGAAAAGCGCAGTTTTCGTAAATTTTCGTTGTGGGAAGAATCGACTCGAGTGCCGTTTATTATTTACGATCCGCGGCCGGGTAAAATGAAAGCGGGAAATTGCACTGAAGCGGTTTCACTAATTAATATTTACAAAACACTCGGCGAAATGGCTGGAATTGAGTCTCCAGCATATGTTGATGGTGAAAGCCTGGTCCCTCAGTTAAGAGAGCCTTCCACACCGATTGAGTTGCCGGCGATTACGACGTGGGGGCGAGGGAATTATACGGTTCGCGATGATAAGTGGAGGTATACGCGGTACTTTGATGGTGGAGAGGAGTTGTACAACCATTCCAGTGATCCTCAGGAATGGAATAATCTCGCTGCTGATTTGACTCATCAAGCACGTATCAAAGAGATGGCGACGTTTCTGCCGAAAAATGAGGCGCCTCAGGTGGTTACCGGAAGATCGCTATGGAATGTTATTGATGCCGATCAGCCAAAAAAACTGAAGACTTTCAAAAACCAAACTTGGCCGCAGATGAAAGAGAAATTGCGGCCCGCGATCGAGAAGCAGTAACCTCGGTTGCGGAGATTGGTCGTTTTGATCTCGATTCTGAAACTTGAGGGATGACAGTAGATCGGGGCAAGCCTGGCGTTCTATTTTTTTTCTTCGTTTCTCGATTCCGCAAGCCACTGGTCAGTGCTTTGAGGATCCGCAAGTCGGCAAATATCTTCTAGTT
>JAQWLH010000059.1 GCA_029247405.1 Mariniblastus sp. | reverse complement strand
GACTCGTCAAGGTAGGCCTCAAGCTCGGCATCGGTAAATGGAGTCACAGGAATTTCGATCCAAATAAATTCGTAAAAAGTGATTCAATGTTTTGGAATTCAGCCAGCATCTTAGATCAACCAAAGTTTTTCAGCAAATCAGCCGTTTTTAAATTTCGATTCAATTTGCCATCTAAATCGAATATTTCGACCGATCTGAGATGGGCGATTGCTAAATAGAGCAATTTGGTCACCATAAGGACTCTAAATCAGTACAAACCAAGCTAATAACCAATATGTATTATAACATGATTGCCCGTTTGTTCATTTTTGGCGTGACCGCGATTCTCCCCTGGGAAGCTCTCTTAGCGTCACCGCTCCCCCTTCAGGATCCTTCGATTCGTCCCGCCCAAGCAGAGAACCTTGGCCAAGCTCCTCCAATAACGGACGTGGCTCAAAATAACAAACTCATGGCCCAAGGAATCGTCTTCCACGACATTAATGGGAACGGAAAATTCGATGCTGCCGATTCGCCGTTTTCAAAAATCAAAGTGTCAAATGGAAAGCAAATTGTATTGACGGACGAATTGGGACGTTACGCCCTGCCGGTTGAGAATGACTCAGCGGTTTTTATCATTAAGCCAAGCGGCTTTCGAACCCCTCTGACCAAGAACAACCTTCCTAAATTTTTCTACCTTCACAAGCCAGCCGGCTCGCCAAAACTTAAGTACCCCGGAGTGAAGCCAACTGGCCCACTTCCCCAATCGATTGACTTTCCACTTTATCGACAAAAGGAACCGGAGGACTTCAAAATCCTCTTTTTCGGCGATCCACAACCCCGAAACCAACTAGAGGTTGACTACATTTCGCACGACGTGGTCGCCGAACTCGTTGGCGATGACAGCGCTTTTGGAGTGACGCTGGGCGATATCGCATTTGATAATCTGAAAACCCTCAAGACGCTCAACGAGTCAATCGCGATGATTGGTATTCCGTGGCACAACGTGATTGGCAATCACGATATTAACCTCGATGCCAAGTCACGAAAAAACATTAATGAAACGTTCGAGTCATTGTATGGCCCGTCGTACTATTCGTTTGATTATGGACAAGTCCACTTTGTTGTGCTTGACAACATTGACTGGTCAGCCCCAACTCAAAATAACAAACGTTATCACTACGTTCCCAATTTTGGAAAAGAGCAGCTTGAATTCCTAAACAAAGACCTCTCGATGATCCCCGAATCACAGATGGTCGTCCTGATGATGCATGTTCCAATCATGAGCACCAAGGACAAGAAAGATTTATTCAAGCTTATTGAAAAACGTCCGTATTGTGTCTCAATTTCTGGACACACTCATGACCATCGCCACATGTTTCTTGGCAAGGAAGATGGATTCAATGGAAAAGAAAAACATCACCACATTGTCAACGTTACGGTGAGTGGCAGCTGGTGGTCAGGAGCAAAGAATGAAAACGGAATCCCTCACACAACAATGGCCGATGGTGGTCCCAATGGATACTCGATCATGCGATTCAATGAGGCTGGTTACCAACTGGATTACAAAGTTGCAGGACGCCCCGCAAGCGATCAATTACGCGTTCACGTTCCGCGAACAATCGACACCAACGAAACAGGAAATCAAGAGGTTTGGGTCAATGTATACAACGGATCTGAAAAGTCGACGGTCCAGATGTCACTCGACAACTCCAACTGGGTGACCCTCGAAAAGAAAATGGCGATCGATCCTTACTACGAAGAACTTGCTAAGCGTGACGCGGCGGTTGAACCGAAACTTGCCAAACCAAAAACATCGCACCATCTCTGGTACGGAAAACTCCCGGCAGGAATCGTTCCCGGCACTCATTTGATCCGCGTCAAAACTACCGACATGCATGGTCGAACCTATCAGGCACATCGAAGTGTTCGAATCACCGGAACGCCCATTCCAAAAAACAAAGAGAGTAAGTAAATCACTTAAATGGGAAACAAGCGACCCCATCCAGATCGGGCGGTTGCGTTTCCCACGCTTCCCCGATTTGGCTGCTTGCAAGCTCAACAGCCCGAGATTGAGCTTGCACAACTTGTCTCGCAAACCATCCTATTTTTTACCGATGCAATAGATCCTCTTGTCGGTTCGGATCAGTAATTTATTTCCGACCAAAGCTGGCGTTGCCATGCACATATCATCCTCTTCGAGCGTATTCTTGTGTAAGACTTTGAATTCTTTTCCTGTTTGCAGCACAAATGTCACGCCATCCTCGTTCAAACAAAACAACTTGTCATCATACGCCCACGGTGAAGAGGTAAACGCGCGGCCATTCTTGATTCGCTTTCGATCGTAAACCACTTCACCGTCACTGGAACGATAGGCGGCCACGAAACCGCGATCATAAAGAACGTAGATATCGCCTTTGTAGGGAAGCGTTGTGGGATTGTACGGTCCACCTTTGGACCGGCACCAAACAATAAATGAGTTGGCAACTTCGTCACCTTTTAAAGAGATATCCCCGCTTGCTCCCGGGGCAATGGCGTAAAGCGGCCGCAGGTCATCCCCCACGTAGCCAGAACTGATAAACAGTTTCCCATCGTATTCGTAGGGGGTCGCAATCGTGATGCTGGACATCCCTTTGAGCGACCAGAGTGGTTTGCCACTCAAATCATAAGATCGGACCGTTGCCCCCGGCGTAATGATTTCCGTACGCAACTCGTTTTTCCAAATAAACGGAGTTGACCAATTACTTTTTTCATCGCGCGGCACCCTGAATGAAAGCGACCCATCTCGCTTGTTAAATACCTGTAGACTGGACTCTTCACTATTATCGTCGACGAAATAAATATAATCGCCATCGAGAACTGGAGAGGCAGCGGTTCCCCACCCCAATCGCGTTTGATGAGGCTCGAATTTCTTTTCCCAGACCTGCTGCCCTTCAAAGTCGAGGCAGAAAAGGCCGACGTTTCCAAAGTATGCGTACACATGCTTGCCGTCAGTAACGGGTGTCTCTGAGGCAAAACTGTTTTTCAGATGAATCGAGCTTTCCGGCTTACCTTCGTGCACCTTGCTTTCCCAAATTATTTTGCCAGTCTCAAGATCAAGACAATAAACCCACCATTGATGGAGCGCCGGGGGCGGAGTTTTCCGATCGCCGCCAAAATACAGTCCCTTTTTGGGGAACTCTGACTCACCCAGGTTCTTGACTGAAGTGACAAAGATTCGATCCCCCCAAACAATCGGAGAGGACCACCCACGACCGGGAATGTCGGTCTTCCAACAAACATTTTCAGTGGCTGACCACTTGTCGGGAAACTGGGTTGGCGTTTCAACTGCCCCCGTCGAGCTTTTGCCGCGAAATTGAGGCCAATGATCGTCCGCAGATAAACTTGCCGTGGTAAGAAACATAAGCAACGCCACTATCGAACCACAAACTAGATTTTGAGTGAAAAGCAAAACAGAGATTCCTTTCTTATCGTCGGGTTAACTCGACTATTCGTTTTCGGTCTATCGACCCGACAGGTTTGCCGTATATTGGAGATTAGCCGAATGGGCACAAATTGAGCTCTCGTATTCTTCGACATTGTAGCAGGTACCACCCACGTGAATTCAACGGGAAAATTCGAAACTGAAATGGACATCGATGCCATCAAAGACGCAGTCCGGACGATCCTGACCGCGATTGGCGAGGACCCTGATCGCCCCGGTTTGAAAGAAACCCCCCGGCGTGTTGCCCATATGTATGCGGAAATGTTTTCGGGATTAACGCTTGACCCGGCTCGACACCTCTCTGTCACCTTCCCCGAGACCTATGATGAAATGGTCTTGATTCGCGACATTCGATTTACCAGCATGTGCGAACACCATCTGTTACCTTTCTCTGGGGTCGCACACGTTGCGTACATTCCCAATGGCAAGGTAACTGGGTTGAGTAAAATTGCTCGTGTTGTGGAAGAAGTATCTCGAAAGCCTCAAGTTCAAGAACGGATGACGCAAACGATTGCGGAGATGGTTGAAACCCATTTAAAGACTTCAGGAGTGGCCGTGGTCGTCAGCGCCGAACATTCCTGCATGTCAATTCGTGGGATTCGGAAACCAGGAAGTAAAACGGTCACCAGTGCTCTGCGCGGCGAATTCAAAAACAATCAGTCGACACGAGCCGAGTTTATGTCATTGATCACTGGAAATTCGTAATCGAATTGCGATCAACGGCCTCCCGAACACCTCGTTGGTTGGAAAAAATCACGAGTTGCTGAAGCCCTCGAGAGCGATTTCACCGGTCATCATATTGGCCGATGCGCTGAACAGCTGAAGTCGAAGGTTCGCACCTAGAAATTGGGTTAAAATTTTGCGTGGAGAGGTTGGGTTACCAAGCAACTCGACGGTCCATCAAACATGCAATTGCCCCGCCATCCCTGAGAAGTAATTCAACACAGCCAATTCGACAATATCTTTGGAGAATTGAAGCGGTCGCCGATGGAATTCACAAAAATCTCGGCATTGATGCAGCAAATCCAAAACATGACAAAAACGGTATGGCCTACCGACGCGTTTGTAATGGTATTCAATTAAGTGATCCAAAACATTATTTTGAACCTCGAACCCCATCCTCTCTAGTTCACGAGCGAACAGCGTACGAAACTGAGCCTCAGTCGGATCAAACACCTCAACCTTATACGGAATCCTTCGCAAAAAAGCTTCATCGCACAACTCGGTCGGCTCTAAATTAGTCGAGAAGATCAACAACTGTTCAAATGGAAGTGAAATCTGACGGCCAGACGGGAGGTTGAGGAAATCGTGCCCCGACTCCATGGGCACAATCCATCGGTTAAGTAGCTCGCTGGTTGAAATTTGCTGACGCCCAAAGTCATCAATCACAAGACATCCACAATTGCTTTTAACGTGGATGGGTGCTTCGATGATTCCAGTAATTGGATTCAACGTCGCCTCGAGGTGTTTCATCTCCAATTCACCACCAATCACGATCGTCGGTCGTTTAATTCGAATCCAACGTTCGTCGATTTGCAACTCGTTGGTGATACTCGGTTTGTCTTGCAACGGTACTGGTTCGTGAACGCTTGGATCAAACATCCGAATCACTTCTCCGCCAACGGTGATGGCCCTCGGAATCCAAATGTGCTGGCCCAGTGCGAGGATCGCCCGATTGGCAATGCAGGTTTTCCCATTACCTGGCGCACCGAATAAAAACATGCTCTTTCCAGCATTGATCGCTTGGCCAAGTTGACTCACCTCAAGGTCAGTCACAATTAAATCACCTAGCGCCTCAGCAACATCGGTAAAAGAGGGCTTCAAGTTTTTAATCGACTGCCTCAGAACCGCTTGCACATAATCTTTGATACCCACTGGAGCAGATCCGCAATAAGTGCTCCGTGACAAGTGGATACGAGCTTGCTCAACCCCTTTCGGTGAAAGCTCATATTCGAAATCGGCGATCCCGGAAGAATGCTTATGTCCGACCAATAGATCTGAACGAAGCGATTCCATGACGGGCCGTAAAAGCGTAAACGAAATCTTGAGTTGATTGGCAATCCGCCCGCCAGAATTATTCCCATGCAGGAAAAGAAACTTGAGGATCAGTGGGAACAAATCATTCTGATGAAGCCCCGCTTCTTTGAGCGTCTTTGGTTCCCTCGGAATAAAATCGTCAGAGACCGCCTTCGCGTTACCGGGAGCAGGATTGGTAGAAAGGCCAACCGAGACGGGGATATTGGCTCCCTCTTTTTGTGCATCGAGATTTGCATCAAATTCCATCGAAATTGTTTCTGATAAGGTGCTTGAAGTCGGTGGTTTGAGAGCTAGATGACCGAAAAACCAGCGAAAATTGCCTTTGGCCAAAATAAGCAGATACTTATCCAAGCCCGCCGCCAATTTGTGAGCTAGATTTCGTGAGTTATTTGATTTTTTACAGCTCTAGGTCTTGATTTCGGCCCGCCCAAGTCGGCTCAGCCAAATTTTCTGAAGCCACTGTCGTGACCCGATAGGCCGGAATATTTGATCCAACAATTTTTCAGTTTGTAACGATGATTCACGTTCGACAACTCACCAAGACGTACAAAGAAATCCAATCCGGTCCCTTTACCGCCCTCGACGGTATTAGCTTCGACGCCATGCCTGGGCAAATCTATGGGCTGCTCGGTCCCAATGGAGCCGGGAAGACGACCGCGCTTCGAATCCTCAGCACAGTACTCAAACCAACGTCAGGTACAGCAATTGTCAACGGATTTGATGTAAATCTGGCGCCCGAACAAGTTCGTCGCCAAATTGGGTTCGTTTCAACCAATACGGCCATTTATGACCGCATGACGGCTTGGGAGATGATTTACTATTTTGGCCAGCTGTACGGGATGGAGCTTGATAAGCTTCGCAAGCGAATGGAATTGCTATTTGAGCGTTTCCAAATGAATGAAATTCGCAATGTGCTGTGTAGCAAGATGTCGACCGGCATGAAGCAGAAGGTCTCGATCGTTCGCGCGATGGTGCACAACCCACCCGTCTTGATTTTCGATGAGGCCACCTCAGGCTTGGACATTCTGGTCGCACGGGAAGTCCTCAACACCGTTGAGCAACTTTGCGATCAGGGCAAATGCGTCATCTTCTCATCGCACATCATGAGTGAAGTCAAACGGCTCTGCGATCGGATCGCCGTGATGAATCGAGGGCACATCCTAGCCGAAGGAACCATTGAAGAACTTGCGCAAGAGCACCAAGAGCAAGACTTGGAGGAGCTGTTCTATCAAATGATTTCCAAATCCGAACAACAGCACGAAGCAGTCCTCCAAAAGGCATGAACTGCCGAGCCTTCCCCCTTAACCGAACCAACTGATTTAGACTCGACAATCCCATGAAGTGGCAAAACGTTAAATTAATTTTTAATCGCGAGTTGCGCGACCAACTCCGCGATCGACGCACGTTGTTTACCGTTGCAATCATGCCAATGGTTCTCTACCCGCTGATGGGAATGGCGATGCTCCAGGTCGCCCAGTTCATGCGAGAGTATCCGACCAAGATTTGGGTTGTCGGAATGGAAAACCTACCCGAGCACCCAAGTTTGTTTGTTGACGGACAGGTCAACTTAGAATACGTTTCCGAGACGGATCAGCAACTGATCGACGTTCAAGTCTTTCATCATGACGCTCAAACTGAATCTGTCATAAGACAACTTCGCGAACAAACAGATCCCACTGAGGGAACTGGGAATGTAAACGAACTGATTCAACAGGAGATGCAAAAACGGGGCGTCGATGTCACCGTTGTCATTCCAGCCCCAATTACAAATCCTGCCCTGCCAGATCGAAGGTCGAAAAATCTCGATCAATCTGATGATGACTCAGAGCAATCTGCCGCCGTTGAAACTCAACCTTACTCGAATCAAACAGTTTATGTTTTTCAGAATTCGGCGAGCGATAAATCTCGACTTGGTGCCGAGCGTCTCAACGGAGGCTTAATGAAGTGGAAAATTGGTATGGTCAGGGAAAACTTGACTGCCAATGATGTGCCCATTTCAATGGTTCAAGGCGTCACGTTAACTAATGCCGATGTGGCAGACAAATCTGGGAAACAGGCTGC
Source organism: Mariniblastus sp. (assembly GCA_029247405.1). Classification (GTDB taxonomy): domain Bacteria; phylum Planctomycetota; class Planctomycetia; order Pirellulales; family Pirellulaceae; genus Mariniblastus. The sequence goes on along the minus strand of JAQWLH010000059.1, from coordinate 5,117 downwards.
GGCTTGGTCCAAAATCCTTCCCTTCATCATCATGATCTGGTCGCTCACCGGTGCTTTTTACCCAGCGATTGATCTGTGCGCCGGTGAAAAAGAACGGGGTACCTTCGAAACACTTTTGAGCAGTCCCGCGGCTCGGTCTGAAATTGCAATTGGCAAACTTCTGACGGTCATCTCTTTCAGTATGGCAACCTCGCTTTTGAACTTATTGAGCATGGGTTTTACGGGGATGTTTGTCGTCAGCCGTCTCGGAGCAGGAATGCCCGGGGGGCTACCGATGGGTGCACCGCCTTTGTCTTGCATTGGCTGGCTCCTGTTGGCACTCATTCCCATTTCAGCACTCTTCAGCGCAGTCGCCTTAGCCGCTGCCGCCTTTGCCCGAAGCAGCAAAGAAGGACAGTATTATCTCGTGCCATTGATGATGATTTCAATGCCATTGATGATGATCCCCATGCTTCCAGCAGCTGAACTTGATTTGGGAACCAGTTTGATTCCCGTCAGCGGTTTAATGCTGATGCTTCGAGGGTTGATCGAAGGCCAATACGCACAATGTATCAAGTTTGCAGGCCCAGTCTGTGGAGTTACTTTGGTCTGCTGTTGGCTTTCGATTCGCTGGGTCGTCCGGCAGTTCAACAGCGAAACAGTTTTGTTTCGCGCCAGCGAGCGATTCGGTGTCGGCGTCTGGTTGAAATTTATCATGCAGGAAAGGCACGAGCTCCCCTCACTTGGCAATGCAATGCTTTGCTTTGTCGTGATTCTGGTGGCTAAATTTTTCATTGGGTTCGTTGTTCAAACCCCCGATTCATTTGCAATGTTTACGAAACAGACCGTAATCATATTGATAGCGACCATGGCAGTACCTGCGGTCATGATGGCGCTCGTGTTGACACGCAACGCTCGTAAATCACTTCGCTTGCGAAGCTGCACCTTGCCCATGGCATCGGCTGCAATTTTAGCGGCTATTTTCCTCAACCCGCTTTTCACGTGGTTCGCCGCCCTAGTCATGCAAATCTATCCGCCGACCGGCGATCTCGTCATGATGGAACAAACGGTATCCAATATTCTGACAAGCGCGCCTGGATTGTGGGCGATCATCCTGGTTTTTGCAGCGGCACCGGCTGTCATCGAAGAGCTCGCATTCCGCGGATTCATCCTGTCAGGACTGCAATCACTTCGCAGTAAATGGCAAGCCATCTTGATCTCGGCCGTTTTGTTCGGAATTGCTCATGGCGTTATTCAACAAACGCTGATCACGACAGTGGTAGGATTTCTTTTGGGAATCATTGCGATTCAAACGCGAAGCATTATTCCCTGTATGTTATTCCACCTGACTCACAATAGTCTCGCGGTATTACTTTCTTCTGCCAAAGCTTCGGTAGTAGAAAATTCATTCCTGTTACGGCAGTTGCTGCACTCGACCAACGGTGAGAGCTACCAATACTCTATTGCACCGGGTATCTTGATGTCTGCAATCGGTGTACTTCTGATGGCTTGGTTCATTCGTTTGGATGCAACCCCGACCATGAACAGAGAAAACGCCGGATTGACGAGATTGATTGCCCGAATGTTTCCACCCAAGTCTCAGGCTTGACCGATAGAGCTCTGAATACCAACTTACCCCCCTCACAATCCAGCCCGACTGCGTTCCGAGCAAGCTGGGTTTGCCCGGTCGATCGGCCACCGTTCCAAAATGGAGTTGTGGTGGTCAAAGACGGCACCATTCAATCGGTGCAGCCTTTTGGAGATTATTGTGGTTCTTTGTCTTCGGTTCGAGATCTGGGAAACGGAGCGATCGTTCCTGGCCTCATCAACACCCACACCCATCTCGAGTTCAGCGATCTCGAACAACCACTGGGTGAACCGGGCATCCGCTTCACTGATTGGATACGTTTGATTGTCAAATGTCGAAACGACTCGCATTCAAATGTGTTGGGGACAAAACGATCGGCGATTCAAAAAGGTCTCACTGAAACGATCAGCTCTGGTGTTGCGGCAGTAGGCGAAATCGCGACGCTGCCGTTCGACATAGACGATTATGCTTCAGACCGAGAACTGAAGCAGCTTTTGTTCTTGGAGCAACTTGGCTCAGATGAAAAAACGTTTCTGGAAAAGCGTCACGAACTCGACGGATTCCTTGATTCCCCCCAAACCCTTGACACTAACTGCGCACGACATGCAAGTGCACACGCGCCCTACTCGTGTCATCCTGACTTGGTCGATCAAATTTGCAATCAAGCATTTTCTCTTAACCGTGTCGTCGCGATGCACCTCGCCGAAACGCGTGAAGAACGAGAATTACTTGAAAACCAAACTGGCGAGTTCGTTCAATTATTGAAAGATTTTGGAGTTTGGAACCCATCGGCGTTTCAGTCTCGGTCTGTACTTTCCATTCTGAATAAGCTTTCAGTGGGTCGGTCGCTCGTCATTCATGGCAATTATTTAAAACAGCACGAGCTCGATTTCATTTCGCAGCAAAAAGAACGCATGACAGTTGTTTATTGCCCTCGAACGCATCAATTTTTTGACCACGAAGATTACCCCCTAGGTCAAATGCTTGAACGAAATATCCGAGTTGCCCTTGGAACGGATTCCCGCGCATCGAACCCCGACTTAAACCTGTTTCAAGAAATGAAAACGATCTCAAGCTTGTTTCCAGATCTTTCCACGACTCAAATCCTGCAAATGGGTACCCTCAACGGAGCCGTTGCCATTGGCTTGGACAAACAGCTGGGGACTTTAACGCCCAACAAATCCGCGGCACTCAGTTTTGTCGCAGGACCACCGGGCGAAACTCACGTTAACGATTGGCTTTTTTACCCCTCAGCAAACTCCAGCCGGGTTCATTGACTGAGGTGGGGTGGTTGCTCACTCCGATGGCGAGAGTTGCAATGGGTTGTCTGGACGTTTGGCAATAATCGCGATTCGCTTACGCCCGACTCTCGTCAAAATGACGGTGGCAAGACTAGGACCGGAAAGTTTCAATCGGCCAAAACGCTCTGCCGTCACATTTTCGATCCCCCGTTTCTTGACTTCAATCCTTCCTACGTCGATTGAATTCAAAAACTTGCCCACTTGGCGAAGACTCAGCGGAAGAATGTGTAGCACCTCAAATCGGGTCAAAAGCGGGTCATCAACAACGACATCCCCCGTGAGATAAACGATCGAAGCCGTGAAACGCCGCAGTTCATATTTCATCGCAATATGATCGGTCAAGTCGGCGGCCAAAACCGTTGGGTGCGGTTCGTATATGCAACGACCAATCGAATCAACCACCTCGATGGTTGGATTCATTTCAGATTCGTCAACGGAGATTTGACTGATTTTACCGTCACGTCCAAGATAGGTTGCCGTGCGCTGTCCCGGTCTATCAGTTCGTGGGCCTGACCAGAGTACCTGCTGTTTACACTCGCGATGATCCCCAATCCATTCGCGTTGCATATCCTCAGGAAAATAACTGGCTCTTGGCGTCGCCGGTGCGACTTTGATGGACAGACTACAATCCCGTGAAATCCTCTCAAAGATCGACTTTAAAGTTGGACTGAACCGATTGCCTTGAACAGTACGGTCTTGCATTCGACGATCAGGATCCACGTGAACCCCATCCATGCACTGAAGATCAAAACCAGCAAAGTCACCATGCTCGACCGTCACCAAGTCCGGATCCAAACCACTGACTTCAATATTTTTTCTGGCGAAAAAACAAGTCAACTCGTCGAGGTCCAATCCAACGGTTCGATCCGTTTCCTTCAATAATTTCCTTTTCGCCAAGCCAATCAAATCACCACCAACACCGCAACAAATATCAGCAACATTGGACAAACCTCTAAACCGTAAGGCCTTATATTTCCCTATCTGCCCGCCTGAAGATTGCTCAAGTCCACGACGCGTAAAAAACATCGAGTCGGCTTGTGAGAATTTTTTCCGAGCGCGAATCCGCAGCTGTGCCTGCTCCATCACCAAGGCAGAACGCTCTGGCGTTGTGCTCTTACGCAATGTCTTCGCAATTCTGACAGCGTTGATTCGATTTTCAAATGCTGCTTGGACCTTGGCGAGCAAAGGGGCTGCCTGGTCTGACATAAGCCAAAGAAAATCTTCACGGGTGGATGGAGTCATAAAACGATGTTAGTGAACAAGCTGTCAGGTTTCCACTCAAGCTTTCCAACGAATTTGAAAAATGGGAATTGAGTGATGAGGAACTGACCGCTTATTCCGGTCAGCAGAACATCCTATCTCTCTTACGCGGTGAAAAATCGGATCACTTGAATTATACCTAGTCGAACCGGCGCTATTTGAGATAGATTGGTGGAATCTACTGGCTGGCGACCTGGAATAATGCGTTACTTGGCAACGGGCACAAGTGAGCACCTTCCCACCGTCGCAGATCAATAATTCCGAATTGGCATTTATTTTCAATCACAATGCATCACGCGTTAGTGCAAATGTCTAACCTAGATAAGTTGCTGGTTTGATTTTGAAGCCCTCGAACACCACGCCCATCCCAACCTGTTTGTTTTCGCGGCACCAAAGTTGATAAAAATATGATGGACCCTTTTGATGAACTTATTTTGTACCTTCGCGTCGCGCAAGCCTTTAAAAATGGCCTGCAAATGTCAAATCGTGATCGGGCGCTCGTTTTGGCTGGAACCTGTGCAACACTCCTGCAAATGACGCCAATTGCCGATTTCTGCAGGCAGTTGGTCCTCCAAAACAACCACGGACACATGCTACGAAAATATGAGAACTTCGAAGCTGCCACGTTAGATCCTGATTTCGGAGTTTTTCTCAAGCAAGTTCGGCGAAAACTATCTCCCGAAGCCGCGGAGGCCCAATTAATTAGCCTCGGTTATCACTGCGACGTTCGCCCCACCGATTATCCTACTCAGAACGAGTACGCTGCAGCCGTGATGGGCGTGGATGCCGAATGGCTTAACGATCATTTTGGATAGACGATTTGGGCTGATTTTCTTTACCAGCCCGTGGATTTCAGTGGTTTCTTTTCCCCGCATGGATCAGAGAGTTTTATGGTCTACCCGGGGTTGAACCTCGTTCCCAGATGCATTGGCATCATCAAAAACCACTTTTACTGTCTTTTGTCGCGACTGATCTGCCAATAACAAACG
>JAQWLH010000130.1 GCA_029247405.1 Mariniblastus sp. | reverse complement strand
GAGACTGCATTTCGAAGGATAATCGGACGCGAGGAATTAACTGGGTAGCGGAATTGAGTCGCATAAAAAACGCACATATGGCATCGCTGTTTTGAAATTCATTGAAAGCGTATCAATTAGACTTCGACTGAAAATATCTTCTCGTTGCAATGGGACCAATCCGATATGGTTCTTCAATTTTAAATCGGCGATAAGCGGGTGTTCGGCTTGGTAACCTCGCGGCGGTCTTTTGAGTGATTCGCTGTGAAGTTCGAAAGTTGATTTGAAGGCCTTTGTGTTTTTAGTGCGTTTCCAACGTCTGGGATTGTCGTCGATGTGGCGACGGATCGCATTTAAGGTCTTGCTATTGGGACGCCAGATACCGGCGCCGACAAATATCTTTTCTGCGTCCAAGTGGAAATAAAAACCCGGGGCGTGAACATCTTTGCCAAACTCGTGTCGGAATTGAACACCCAGATTAAGTTTATAGGGTGTTTTATCCTTGGAGAATCGCGTGTCGCGATAGATCCGCATCAGCGACCCTCCCGACTTTTTAGGTACGGCTACAAAGTGGCGAGAGATCTTTTTTAGCGGCTCAGCCATCTCGGTGACTAATTCCAACGCTGGATTTAGAACGACATTTTCGTATCGCGTTTTGTTTTTGGCAAACCAATCGCGATTATTGTTATTTGCCAGGTCTTTGAAGAACTGAATCGAGTCTCGGGGGAATCCCTCAAACATCTTTTTGCTTTTCCATCAAAACTTAGATAATTACAGACTTTTTGTTGTTGAACGCGTTTTCATACTAAGGCCATGCTAGGCGAATTCAAGCTCACTTGTAGCGCACGTCGGTGGGAATCGCTGCCACAGACGCCCGCACGCCGCCTCAAGAAGTGATTTAAGTGATTGAGGAACCCACAGAATGGCACGCTGGTCTGGCAATACGTCTATCTGAAAGCCGACGGAGTTGCGATATTAGTAGCCGCGTGACAAAAGACATTAATTGGTTGAGAGACCGTTCAATTTAGTTGCTGATCCTTAAAATCGGCGGGCACCATTTACCACAGAGAATTGAAGTGCTAAGAACTCACACTTGCGGCGAACTGAGCGTTGAACAGGTAGGCCAGACGGCAACCCTTTGTGGCTGGGTTGATACGATTCGAGATTTTGGTGGCGTTACCTTCATTGATCTTCGCGATCGGTACGGTCGCACCCAAGTGGTCTTTAATCCAGACGCGGGTGAAGAAGTTTTAAAATTGGTCAATTCGCTTCGAAGTGAGTTCGTGATCAAAGTTGTTGGCAAGGTTCGAGCCAGACCGGCCGGCCAAGAGAACAAAAAGATCGCAACGGGTGGCATTGAATTTCTGGCTTCTCACCTCGAAGTCCTTAACGAGAGCCTGACACCTCCATTTACACCTGGGCAAAAAGACATTCCCGGCGAAGATCTGCGACTGAAACACCGTTATCTCGATTTGCGTCGGGAACAGATGATGTCGACGTTGTTATTGCGCAGCCGAATCATTAAAGGAATGCGGGATTATTGTGCTGACAACGGATTCATCGATGTTGAAACGCCGATTTTGGGACGAAGTACACCGGAAGGTGCCCGAGACTATTTGGTGCCGAGTCGCGTTTTTAACGGAACGTTTTATGCACTTCCTCAATCACCACAAATCTACAAGCAAATCATGATGATCGCGGGTTACGATCGCTACATTCAAGTGGCGCGTTGTTTTCGCGATGAAGACTTGAGAGCGGATCGACAACCTGAATTCACTCAACTTGATCTGGAAATGTCATTCGTTGATTCCGAAGATGTGATTTCGATGATCGATGGCATGATGCAAAAACTCGCCAAAGATATTTTAGGAATTGAGCTTCAATTGCCGTTGCCTCGGTTGACGTTTGATGAAGCGATGACACGTTTCGGACATGACGCGCCTGATCTTCGTTTTGAGATGGAGATTGTTGACTGTACCGACGTCGCGGCAAATTGTGGTTTTGGTGTTTTCAAGGGGACAGCAGAGGCGGGTAATTTCGTCCGTGGTATTAATGCCAAGAATGGGGCATCAAAATACTCCCGTCGAAAAATTGACGAATTGACATCGATGGTCAAGGAGGATTTTGGAGCTAAAGGTTTGGCTTGGTTCCGTTGCGAAGACGATGGGACTTTGTTCTCCCCAATTGCCAAGTTCTTTTCTGAGGATCATCTCGAAGAAATTAAACAAAAAATGGGGGCTGAACCTGGCGACCTGATGTTGTTTATCGCCGATACATGGGAAGTCAGCTGCAAAAGCTTGTATTCGTTGCGCAAGCGAATTGGCGCTGAAATGGAGCTTTACGACCCGAAACAGATGCATTTTTCTTGGATCGTCGAATTTCCTATGTTTGATCGCGACGAAGAAAATGATCGTTGGTCGGCGATGCATCATCCTTTTACGGCCCCCCTTGAAGAATGCTTGTCGCAGTTGGATGACGCCCCCGAAAAAAGCCGTGCTCAGGCGTACGACTTGGTGATCAACGGATACGAAGCGGGAGGGGGAACGATTCGAATTCACGACAGTGCGATTCAACAAAAGGTATTTGGTCTGCTTGGGTTGGATGAGAAATCAGCCGAAGAGCGTTTTGGGTTTTTGCTCGATGCTCTTCGCTATGGTGCGCCTCCACACGGTGGAATCGCGCTTGGAATCGATCGAGTTGTGATGTTGTTTGCTCAATTGGACAACATTCGAGACTGTATCGCTTTTCCCAAAACGCAAAAGGCGATGGACATGATGACCGAGGCGCCCAATCAAGTTGACGCGGCTCAGCTCTGCGAATTAGGTATCGAAATTACCGATCAAGCCAACGACTAGGAAAAAGTAACGTTAAACCGTGTTGAATCATCGTGCAATTCAACAGGTTCGGCACTATCCTGAGTGTTCGTAATTTCCCGGAAATTGAGGAGCGCGAGATGCCTATTCGCTATGCCATCTTTGTCTTGGCTAGTTTGATTGTGAGCGACCTTGTTGGGCAAGGTTCGCTTGCGGATTACCAACGTTCGAAAACCATCAATCGCTCGGGCAAAAATTACGAGCGTGAATTCAACTGGTGCTCGGATACGCATTTGTACTATTGGTCAGATGTTGGATCTGTTGATTCAAAATTAATTTTGCTTGATGTTGCCAATCAAACCAAACGTGTCATTGCCGATCGATCCGAATTAATTGAATCGGCAAAAGCAAAGCGCAAGGCGTTTCGGTCATCTACAAACCCAAAAATTGAGTTGTTGGATTTTGATGTCGTCGCACAAAAAGCGAATCTGAGAATGGGGGGCATCCAGTGGCAGCTGGATTTTAATTTAGGTAACCAACAAAAATTCAAGCTTTCGCCGATCGACACTTCCTCAACAGGTGGGAGTCAAGAGCGAGCCGTCGCACGGAAATTGTCTGAGTACCGGGCTAGTAATCAATCAACTAAACGGGCTTCGATGCTTTTTGAAAACAAAAGCCAAAATCGGGTTAGTGTTTATTGGATTGAAACGAGTGGTCAGACGCGATTTTATTTTGAGATTGATGCGGGTGCTAAAAAGGAAATTTCGAGTTTCGCGGGACACCGCTGGCTTATTCGCGGAAAGGAAGAGCGGGTTCTCGGGGTCTTCGAGGTTAATCGAACTGACACCGTTGCTCGAATCGATGACCAGACATCTTCGAAAATCAAGGTTCCGAAGCGGCGAACACCGCCCCGTTCCAATCCGGGGCAATCGCCCAATCGAGTTTGGACTGCGTCGGTCAAAGACTGGAATATCCAGCTCAAACACGAGTCAGGCGAGACAATCTTGCTTTCCAAAACCGGAACCGAGGATGATCCTTTTCGCCGTCAATTTATTTGGTCACCTGATTCAAAATACCTAGTGTGTATTCAAGAATCGAGGCCCTCAAGGCGAGAAGTTACCATCGTTCAATCGAGTCCGAATGATCAGCTCCAACCCAAATTGATTACCTATGACTATTACAAGCCGGGTGATGTGATTCCAGTTAGACGGATTCGCCTTTTTGATGTCGAAGCCAGGAAGCAAGTCAAGCTGAATGAAGATCTATTTAAGAATGCGTGGAGCATCAGTCGGCTAAATTGGAGTGAAGACTCGAGTCGTTTTTACTTTTTGTACAATCAGCGAGGGCACCAGACAATGAGATATGTCTCGGTTGAGCCCTCCAGTGGGCTCGTTTCTGCCGCAATTAATGAAGAGACTTCATCTTTTTTTGACTATCAAGGGAAGCTCTTTTTGGCCCCTGTCTCTGGAACAGATGAGGCAATCTGGATGTCTGAGCGGGATGGTTGGAACCATCTCTATTTGTATGATCTCAAATCAGGCCAAGTCAAAAATCAGATTACTCAAGGCGACTGGGTCGTTCGAAAGGTAGATCAGGTTGATCAGCAAAAGCGTCAGATTTGGTTTCAAGCCGGGGGAGTTTTTCCTGATCAAGATCCATACTACTTGCACCATTGTCGCGTTGATTTTGATGGTAAAAATTTCGTTGTCCTGACACAAGGGAACGGAGTGCACTCGATTAGTTACTCGCCCGACCGATCATTTTTAATTGATGAGTATTCGCGAGTGGATCAACCGCCGATTTACGAAGTTAGAAGGACATCGGACGGCAAGTTAATTGAATCACTGGGTAAAGTCAGTTGGAATCAGGCATCCCAGCTTTCAGTTTCTGCCCGACCAGAGCCGTTTGTTGCCAAGGGGCGAGATGGCGAAACAAATATATACGGGGTCATTTTTCGGCCTTCGAATTTTGATTCATCGAAAACATATCCGGTCATCGAAAAAATTTACGCGGGACCTCACAGTGCATTTGTTCCTAAGAGCTTCTCTTCACGACATGGGGCTCAGTCAATGGCGGAGCTTGGTTTTATCGTCGTTCAGATTGATGGAATGGGAACCTCTCACCGCTCAAAAAAGTTCCATGATGTCTGTTGGAAGAATTTAGGGGACTCAGGTTTCCCGGATCGAATCGAATGGATTAAGGCGGCGGGAAAAAAGTATCCTGAACTTGACCTTGAAAAAGTCGGAATCTATGGGGGTTCGGCGGGAGGCCAAAGTACGCTTCGGGGCATGCTGATGCATCCCGAATTTTATAAAGTGGGCGTGGCGGATTGTGGTTGTCACGACAATCGGATGGATAAGATTTGGTGGAATGAACTCTGGATGGGATGGCCGATGGGCGCTCATTACAAAGACCAATCAAATGTTACACAAGCGCATCGTCTTCAGGGTAAGTTGATGCTGATCGTGGGTGAAATTGACCGGAACGTCGATCCTGCGTCGACGATGCAAGTCGTAAATGCTCTCGTCCAAGCAAACAAAGACTTTGATTTCCTCATCATGCCCAATACAGGCCATGGGGCGGCCGGGACGCCATACGGACGAAGGCGGATGAAAGATTTCTTTGTTCGTCATTTGCTTGGATCGGAACCGCGATGGACGGATGAATCGCAAAAAAGCAACCAATGAATTTCGTTATCGTTGTCAGGCAATATTTCAAGCAAAGCCTCCTGTAATTCAGGTTTAGCTGCAATCAACCCGAGTCTTTATTTGCTTCGGGAGTCAGTTCGGCCCCACTGTCCGCGTGAGATAAATGGAATCTCAGAATTGCATGGAAAAAGCTGGCGCTCAGCCTTAGGCTGATGGAGTGGTGCCGAGTTGAAGTACTGGCATTTTGCCTGGTACTCTCAGTGGACAAGCTCAATCGAACTGCGTTCTTGGCAATGCTATCGCCGACTACGAATCAAGCCACAGACCGCAACCGCAAACGGAACGATCGCCTGGCCTAGTGAGGACAGCGTAGCTTGGAGTAAAAAGGCTCCAGTGATAACGTTGGTCGCGAGGAGACTGCCGTCTTCAGATTGGCTGGCTTCGTTGAGTGATTCCTTGGCATAAAAAAAGGTGCCAAATTGATAAACGAAGTTGAAGAATAAAAAGACCAGTGTCACTGCCGCGATGATTGCTGCAAGGCGATGCCCCCAACCAATGCGTGTCTTTTTCACCATCTCAATGACCGCTGTTATACCGCTCGCGATGATACTAAGTGCTAGTCCAAAGTAAATGAGGCAGAATAGAATTGAAAAGATGATCGTCCCACCCCCCCGACTGCTCGCCATTTGCGTTTCCATCGCGTCAAGCTGATTGTTCGGCGTTATCAAAATGAAACATCCAATGATCGAAGTAACAGTCAGCAAAATCATGACCGGAGCACCAAGAATGGCTACGGTAAGGCTGGCGATTGGGCCTGCCGTTGAGTTTAACGGACGCGGTTGCTCTCCTCCTGTTTGGGCGGACTTGCGGCTCGGTTTTTGAATCGGCTCATTGATTGAAAGGGGGGGAGGAGAAGACTCGGGAGTTCTCCGTAACTCTTCAGCGACCAGGGCGGCGACAATTTCTGCTGTTGGAGGGGGCGACTCACCGGCAGCACCAGATTCGATGCCAACCTCAAGGTCCGAAAAAGCGGTGACGTCTGCAGCCTGTTTAAATCTGGCTTGGTTGGAAGAAGAAGGGGAAGAGATTTTGGGCTGGCTAAGATTCGTTTCCAAAATTGAATCTTCTGGTTCATCTTCAAGCGTGCAATGATCAACAAGATCCTGATCGCAGAATAACGGTTGGTCATCAGGAAAAACACCGTTTTGAATTCCAACCCCCGGTTGTTCATCTATAACCGGAGTGGATGAGGTGGAGTTGGATAAAGGTAAGTTGTCAGCATCAATTGGTTGCAGGAGTTCATCCAAATCGTCTAAATCGACTGGATTGATTAGGTCTTGCGGTTCGAGGTGTTTTTCTACCGGCCCCTTCTGTTTCAAGGGGGGATCAATATCAATGGGAGACAGAAATTCTTCAGCGTCCCGCGGTTTTTTTAGTTGAAAAGCATTTTGATGCGTGGCCATTTTCCGAGCTTTGATCGCACGCCTTCGTTGAATATCTTCCGCCACACCAGGTTGCTTTTCTGATTTTGAACCCAACCGAAACACAAAACCGCATCTGCAACGGACCTTGTGCCCAGCCATCTCTGGCTTGATCCGCGAGTGGAGTTTTTCGCATTTGGGACAGGAAAACGAGAGGGTTGCCATGCGGTGTACCGACGAGTCGGTTAGGTGGAAGTAGATTTGAAGTTTTCCCCGATTATATATTAGAAACGGGGGAACGGGCCCAACTAACACACAAAGAGAGAATCGCTCGGAAGTTTTTCGTTTGGACAGACGCATGTCAATATTTGCACTCTTTCCCCGCGAAATAACTAGTTGTTTCGTTGCTGAGTTCTTTTGTTGGCCGGAATCACGACTGGTTTGCCAGGCCACGTCAAAATGATCCGAAACCAGTTGCACAATGTGAACTGGTCACGAAGCGAGGCTTTGGCTCTGCTTTGGATGTTCAATTACCGCTTTCCCATCTCTTAGGGGGGAATGCTTGCGATTGGAAACAGCTCAAATTTGTCTCCTGGGCGTTGGAGAGTGAGAATCGACGTCGAATTATGCAGTGTGCGATGTTGATTTTGTCCAAATCGCTAGCTGTTTGGTGACAATGGCCTGTATTGATCGAAGAGATCCAAGTAAAAGACTCCGTTCAAATTTTTTCTGACGTTGGATTTAGGATCGGACGCATGAGTTTTTTAGCTAATCATAGTAGAGCGATTCTCGCGACGTTACTTTGGTTGTTTCTTGCTGGCGATTACTCGCTAGGCGATGAATATGGCACTGCTACTTTTTCGCCAGAGCAATTTGTTGAGTATGAACAACAATTGAATGCTATTTTGAAAACTCGTCGTGACGAAGAAAAAGAGTTTGTGAGTCGGGTGGTTCGACAAGTCCGATTAGGGAAGATCCCCTCAAAATTAGTAAGCACGAGTTATGGCTGGGTTCGAAATAAACGCCCCAACACCAACTATCCGTTCATTTATTTTGAAAAAGTCCTTCGTCTACAAGCAAAGGCGGTAAAACTCGAGGCGGAAATTCCGCCTTTCGATTTGTCAATTTACCGCTCCGCTGGCCAAGCCACTGGTCGGAAGTCAAATTCGGTTGGTCAAAGAGCCTCAGCGGATCGTCAGCTAAAGCCTTCTCGTGGACGAAGATAGCACCGAGCGTGCAAAGTTGGCGAAGGATAGTGAGCAACGGCGGCACGAATTGGACGTTACCAAGTAATGACCTGAAGTAGCGTTTTTTTATTGCGTGCTTCGTCGGGTCAGAACGAGTTATGATTTAGCGGGACTTCATTATCCTTGCGGCCGTGTCTGCTGAACTGATTCCGAGAGTCAATGAAATCTTTGGCTAAGCAAGGCATCGCGGGAACCCCACGCCTTAGAAATCTGCCAATCCGCCTAAAATCGAGCACTCCTCCTTGTCGAGGGTTCAAGATTTGCAAGGTCGAGTTTCGGATGCCAGCTTGCGGAACCTGAATTTGTGCAAGCATATCGGCCACCCATTCTGTTTCTGCTGCGAGAACCAAGGATATGCGGCATAGTCTTCCAAGTCAGATTGGGTTGAAAAAACAAACGCTAAGTGGTCGTTGCAGGTGAATTGCTGGATTCTTTGGGGGCTTGGGCGATGAAGGGCCAAGTGTTGAATCAGAAAACGTTTAAGTATGGGGGGGATGGGTTGAGTTGGTTGTTTGCGTCAAGGCTTATGGCGGTAGCAATCCTACTTATTAATCCTAGCGTACCGACCGATCCAAATTTGCAGATACCATAACTGCGCCCGGAAAGGTCTGGAGGCTCCCGTGAGGAAGTTTACTTTTATTGCAACCGTTATCGCACTACTAGCCAATGCTATGTGGGTTGCGGAGTCACATGCCCAATGGCCTCAAACGACGTCTCACGATTCGCGTTTTTCGATTGAGATTGGTGCCAAGGCATATGACCGACCGGGAGATGATCTCGGATTGCCCTTAATCACTGATTCTTTAACCAATCAAACACTATTTGATTCGGATCAAGCGACTGATTTGGGAAGTGCCGGTGGTGCCGAGGTCAAATTCAATTTTGAATCCAAACGTGGAACTGAATTTGAAGTCCGGACAATCATCGCTGACTGGGATCAGAACACAACCATTGAAGGTGATGAATTAGCGTCTCCCTTCTTTCCGATTGGTGGACCGAACCCAACCACAGTTAACTACGGATATTCGGCGGACTATTTCAGCATTGAATTGATGGCTCGGCGTGCTGTACGACCGGGGCTCACGTTGATGGCCGGACCTCGGTACGTTTCATCTAAGGATATGATCTCGTTTGCAGGAACTGTATTGGTTGACCCTCAGGATGGAACTACTCCAGTCTTAGTCACCGAGACACAGACGATTGAAGCGACCAACGGCTTAATTGGTCTTCAATGCGGTCTCGAATTTAATGTTCCACTTACGAACGCAATTTATATCAATGGTTTCGGTCGGTTCGGCGGATACATGAACCCAACTGAAGTGCACCTCGGATCGTTGAATGATTTCAGCGGTGTGACGACCAATGAAACATCGTCCAAATCAACTGGGTCTTTTCTCGGTGAGATTGGCGGTCGTCTTTACATGGACATCGTTCCAAATTGTGTTGCAACCTATGTTGGATACGAAGCGACCTGGATTGATGGAATTGCCTTAGCTCCCGCACAAGCCTTGACTGTGGGAGACACCTCAGTTCAAACAGCAAACACGCCGTTTTTCAATGCCGCCACCTTCGGCGTCAAATTGACCTACTAACTTAGGCTGAGGAAAATCCTCGGTGAGCTGACAAATTTCAGGTTAAAAAGCAACCTAGCCCGAAATGCAGTTTGAGTGAATTGATTTCACTTTGCCTGCGTTACGGGCTTGTTTTTTGTTATTTCCGACAAAAATGGGGCCAGCCTTTTACGGCGGGAGGAGTGGATTTTTCGTCAAGTGATTGAATTGTATGGCGACTAACCTGCAATGTTTGGAGGCGATGAATTTCGGGTTTCCGGTCAACTGTTTTGGGCGAAACTGAAGATGAATCCAGCGAGGTGACAAGGCGGAGAACAGTACTTCCGCATAAACGAACGCTGCTCTCGTTGTTGCGGCTGCTCAATTGGAGCTGTTACAACCGTCGTGCTTGGGTGAATGAGGATGGAGGCAAAAAAAGGGCCCACTCTTGGTGAGAGCAGGCCCTATTAACTTGGGGTTTTTGCTTGAGAAATTCTCAGGTTAAAACTCGTTGATTTACTCTGCCGAAACCACGTATTGAGCGTCCAGCCACTTGTTGACTCTTACCAATGCATCCTGCAAGTGAGCCTGAGTGTAGACATCGAAATTTTCGTTGTCGGCTGATTTCTCAAGCAATTTTTTCAGATCACGAATTGATTTTGCAGCAAGGTTTGCGATCGGCTTCATCGCCGCGCCATTTCGTTTCTGGACACCTAAGTCCATTAATCGCTGCAAGTGTTCGGATTGAAGGTTCCGTCGTAAACTTGTGATAGCTGGTTTTCTTTCAGTAAACTTGCCTTGAGGTGTTTTGACCAATTCGATCCAAATTGCGTCATTAAGTGTTGTCAGCAGCTCATTTAATGTCAGGGCATCTTTCTCGTCAGGGATGCGAAATTCATTGTCGTAAACTCGACGAAGAACAGTCGGATTCATTAACTGCGAAAGAGTGCTTGCTTGAATACCCATGATTCGATCGTGAACAGGCCAAGCGTGTTCATTGGTGATTTGCGTAAAAAAGTCAGCAAAATGATCACCGGTCATGTGAGTCAGTAGTTCAGACGTCAAGCCATAAGACTCGTCAGAAAAGGTGTGCTCAATTACGAACTTTAACGCTTTGCGTTGGTCTTCTGCAGGAACGACAACCAAAGGAGCGCGACCGTTTGGATCCCCCTTTTTGTCTCGGTTGATGAAAGTTCCACCGAGCCAGTTGGCCATCATGGATGTAGATTTTGTTTGCAGGCCAAGTGTCAAAAGATATCCTTGACGCGCTTTTTCCCAAGCTTCACCATCCTTGACAAATTTTTCCATGATTTTCTCACGGTGAATTTTTGCCAGTGCAACCTGGTCATTGGCAAAATTGAGCGGGTTCTTGCCAAAGTCGTATCGCTTGGCCAAAGGATCAGGGCCATAGGTGTCTTCGTCACTGCAGAATGCTAATTCGGGTTCGGCAACACGCGAAAGAATCTTGGGAAGTGCTTTGTCGTCAAACGTGTATCCGTACTCGATGGCCCACATGTCATAAGGACCAACGCCGATCATGGCCCAGTCACCCTGGATTTCTCCATTTTCCACTTTGAAGTTAGTGGGGAGATAATCCATTACACTACCGGCAAAAGGTTTTTTCCCTTTGATTTTTTCACTGTTCAATTCAGCGATTGAGTAAACACTCGATGCTTTGAAATTGTGGCGAAGGCCAAGTGTGTGACCGACTTCGTGGGCAACTAAATCTGCTAGAAGCGGTCCAATAAAAGACTCAGGCATGCCATCGAGCATTTGTTCTTTGTCTTTATCATCCTCGTCCGCTTTCTCTTTATCTTCGGCATCTTTTTCGTCGCTCTCTTTGTCGTCATCTTTCTGGTTGGCAAGCATCATGGCGACTGACATTCGCATCAACGCGACGTCAAAGCCACGGCCTTCAGCGGCCATGCATGCGCCACTTACTTGGCTTTGTCGGCCTGTAATTCCATCCATCGGCTCATCGCCCATTAAACGGGTCTTCAGAGCGAGTTGTTTTTGTCCCACTTGCTGAGAAGCAAGATGGGCCAACGACTGACGAACAAAATCACGCTGAGAGGGCTCTGCTAACCTTACGCGTGGGTCCCAGTCTGGGTGCTTTGCGAACCAGGCTAAGGTCTCCGGAGTCATACCGTCCATCGCAATTTTTGGCATTAAGTCAGAAAATTGATCCTGAAAAGTTCTAATCCAGCCGTCAGTCAAGATGATGTCTGCATCGAGGATTTCACCTGTAAGTGGATTGACTCGGCTGGGTCCGATCGCCGTACTGATGTTGTTGTTGAGCCAACGAACAAAGTTGTAGCGAACATCTTCCGGGTCAAGATCTGTATATTGTTTCGTGGATAAGTCCTGTTGGTGAACTTCAATCGCACCGTCAATGCCGATGTTTTCGAAAGCTTCATTCCAACTTAAAATTCCTTTACGAACCCATCGGCGATACTGGATCGGCGTGGTGTGTTCGATGTAAAAAACAATGGGGCGTTTGGGTGGGCTGAGTTTCAATTCGGGACGATATTTTTCCAGATTCCAACGATTGACGTAACGAACTGCGGTGTCGTCATCGGTGTATTTTCCGTAATCGTCGTACGAGGTTGTGAAGTAACCAATTCTTTGATCTGCCTTTCGTGGTTTATACGAAGCAGTCCCTTGTATTTTGCTGATCGAGTAGTGCAGTGTCTTGAGCAGGCCGTTCGACATCGGAACTTCGAACGCTATTTCGATGTTGGAAGGAAAGACCTTGGCTTTTTTGATCGTTAATAGTGTTGACTGTGGGCTGACGCCCGAACCAAAAAATATTTTGGCGTTTCCAACAAGTAAGGCATCTAGATCAATCACCGGTCCGCCACCTTTTGACATGGTGAGGATCGGCAGACTTAACAGTACTTTGTCAGTGAATAATCTTTTTACCGAAGACTTGGACTGCTCGTCCGAGCCTTTGATGGCAAGATTCTCTTGGACCAAAGCGATTTTTTTTCCGTACTTTTTCCAGTAGACATAGAATGCGTCTGACTGAAGTCCTGCATATTCTTCACCGCCAGAAATTGTTGGTGCAATAAAGTGACGCGTTTTCGAGCTGGCATAATCCTTGGGTAGTTGCGCCAACATTTGACCGTTCTTGGTGTTTTTCCAAATCTGGAAAAATGGTTGGGCGGTGACTCCCGAACCATCCTGCACAACTTTAACTTCGGTAAATCCCTCTGTGATTTTTTCAAGAGGGGGGAACTCGGGCTTAGGTGTCGGCTTGGCTTTGTCCTGAGCCTGAACTAAAGCAGTTCCAGAAAACGCGAACAGCGCGGCGATACTGAAGGACAAAGTCCAACGGCAAACTTGATGCATCTTAAAAAACTCCTGAACTTCATCGTTCGAAAATTACGGTTCTATTTCAGCTAAACGTACCTTGGGGGTTATCAAAAAAGCCGAAAATATCGGGTCAGTGAAAAAAAATTAGTTTAATAAATTACGTGTCTAAACCTATGGCTGAATGGGTTTTGCCCGATTTTCGGAACATTTTACTCAGGGTATACCCGTTTTGAGGATGATGATTCACAGTTTGGAGGGCTCTGCGTTGCGCGCTTGATGTAGCCCGAGGCATTAAAGGTTCATGTTTTGCTGTACCCGAGAATCCAATCGAGCCAAAAAACCTTTGTTATCTGTTCGTCGGTGAGGTCCCTTCCTCTCTTTATTGCGATTGGCGAAAGGCTCGTTGGTCTTTGGGGACAGTCTTCTGATGCGCATGATTTTAAATTTGTGAAGCTGGCTGATCCAAGTCGAGTTTTGAAGTAGGAAGCGAAGCAGTTCGGTGGTGGGATTTGATACCTAGAGATATACTTCGTGCTTCGAGGTTAGCCGAATCAATGGCATGGTTGATGCGTGGTGTGGTAAGCTATTCAGTCGGCGGAGGTCCACTTGGTTTCCATTCGACGGCGTTAGCAACATACGGATTGTCAGCGCCTCTCCTCAAACAAACGCCCAAAAAGTCTTATCATGAACTTCGGATTCGAAATTGGATTTGACCGACCTTGGTTTTTGCTCTTGTTGCTGATTCTTCCTTTGATGTGGATTATTAGTTTCAACAGTTTGGCCGGCCTCGGAAAGAGGCGCCGTCTCTTTGCTCTTCTGCTGCGCTCGCTCGTCGTGACTCTGATGGTGCTCGCTCTTGCGCAAGCGAAATGGCAGGAGAAGACGGATCGCTTAACGGTGATTTATCTGCTGGACCAAAGCGAAAGCATTCCGGTCGAAAAACGCGACTTCATGTTGGATTATGTTTTTGAAGAAGTCTCCAATCACCGCAGGGTTGAAAAAAAAGATAAAGCGGGTGTGATCGTCTTCGGGGGAAACGCCAAAATCGAATCAGCCCCTTACGACGGTGATTTGCCTTTAATTGGCAAAATCGAAGCAAATGTTGATTTGTTAACCAGTTCGACCAGTTTGGAATCTGCATTGAAATTGGCCAAGGCTTCGTTCCCCGAGGATACGGCGCGTCGAGTCGTCGTGATTTCTGATGGGAATGAGAACCAAGGTGACGCCTTGGCGATTGCTGAAGCAATGGCCGAAGACGGAATTGGAATTGATACGATTCCGATAGAATTGCTGGCTGATTCGGAAATTTCGGTAGACAAAGTTGTTTTACCGACTGACATTCGCAAAGGTCAGGAATTTAAAACCAAGGTCGTAATTACCAATGAGACTGTTTCCGGGGTTGGGGTGATTGGCAAGTTGCGGCTCGTCAGAAAAACCGCTCAGTCTCAGGAATTGGTTGCGGAGCAAGTGGTAACTTTGGAGCCAGGCAAAAACATTGTCGGCTTTACGTCGAAACTTGATCGTTCAGCCGTCTACACAACCGAGGCTGTTTTCGTTCCTGACGATAAAAGACATGACACGATCGCGCAGAACAACAAGGCTTCGGCGTTCACGCATGTTCGCGGAAAGGGGAAAGTTCTTCTAATTGAGGACGCCTTTTATAGCGGTGAATTTTTACATCTGATCGAACGACTTCAGGCCAACTCGATCGAAGTTGAAACGATGCAGAGCAACGAGTTGTACACCAGTGCCGGCGAATTACTGCAATACGATTCAATTATCTTAGGTAATTTACCTCGGGCCTCAGGTGACGAGAGTGGCTCGGCAGAAATACAGTCGTTTAGTGACGCACAAATCAAAATGCTTGTCGATAACTGCGAGCACATGGGGTGCGGTATCGTTATGCTGGGTGGAGATCGTTCGTTTGGGGCAGGGGGGTGGTCCAACTCTCTGCTCGAAAAGGCGATGCCAGTCGACTTTCAAATCAAGAATGACAAAATTTCTGCAGTGGGTGCTTTGGCGTTGATGATGCACGCCTCCGAGATGGCGAATGGAAATTATTGGCAGAAAAGAATTGGCGAAGAGGCGATCAAAGTGCTTGGCCCGATGGACTATTGCGGAGTGATCGACTGGAGTGATTATGGGGGAACCCCTCGTTGGCTTTGGAAGATGCCCAGTGGAGTCGATCGAGTTTACCAAAATCGAAACCGGATGCTCGGCATGGTAAACAAAATGGCACCCGGAGATATGCCGGACTTTAATGCGCCGATGAAGGTGATGTTGAATGGTCTCAAACGTGTGAATGCATCGATGAAGCACGTGATTATTATTAGCGATGGTGATCCGACACCACCGACCAACGCGCTGCTGAAGGCTTACAAGGATGCAAAAATTACCATTTCGACTGTCGCAGTAGGTACTCACGGTCCAGCAGGTTCAACGCCCCTTCAAAAAATCGCCAATGCGACCGGGGGCCAGTATCGGGTTGCCACGAATCCCAAAGCACTACCAAAGATTTACCAACGCGAAGCCAGGCGTGTGGCAAAGCCTGTGATTAAAGAATCAAAAACTGGAATGACCGCCATTCCAGTTGCTGGCTCTCAAGGCCACGAGATTTTAAGTGGGATAGACGTGAGCACGCTGCCTCCCTTCCTCGGCTACGTCATGACCACGATTAAGAAAAGTAATCTCGTCGAACAACTGGCGATTGCTAGCGAACCAACAGGCGATAAGGGTGAAAACTCGACTGTTTTGGCAGCTTGGCGTTACGGGAATGGTCGAACGATCGCATTCACCAGTGACGCGGGCTACAAGTGGACAGCACCGTGGTTTAACGACGCGCAGTACGACAAAATGTTTGTGCAGATGATTCGACACTCAATGCGACCGATTACTGAAAGTGCAAATTTTACCGTCTCTGCAGAAACCAAGGACGGTGTCGCACGGATTATCGTGACCGCTTTGGATAACGAGGAAGAATTCCTGAATGGATTGGAGATGGGGGGGCATGGAATTAACAGTGCCAAGACTGGTGATAATGACAACGGAAGAGCGTTGGAGTTTACGCAAGTGGGCCCTGGGCGTTACGTCGCCGAGCATATGATCGAGGGAGCTGGCAATTTGCTTTATACAATTTTCCCGGGGGAAGGTTATGAGCGGTTGTCTGCTGGGATTAATGTGCCCTACTCCTCTGAATATTCCGTGCGGCAATCCAATACAGCTTTACTCAACACGTTAGCTAGTTTTGAACCACGGGGCGGAGAAGCAGGCCAGGTCATTGAGGGTGAACTCAGTCGAAAAGGCTTGGGCGGCCTTCTCGAAGCAAACACTTTTCGTCCTACGTTGTCGGCGGCCATTGGGATTCAGGATATTTGGCCGCTGTTGTTGGTAATCTGTGGTGTGGCATTTTTCGCCGATGTTTTTGTGCGTCGCGTGGCGATCACTTTTGATTGGTTTTTTGACGGGTTGCGGAATTTGAAGCAAAGGTTTACCGGTTCGGTCGATGAGAAAAAGCAAGCCAGTATCTTGCGTTTGAAAAGTCGCAAGATTGAAATAGAACAACAAATTGAATCACGTCGGGCAGCGACCAAATTTGAGCCTTCAGAAGATGTCAAAGTCAGCGGCAAGAAAAAGCTTGAAGAGGTGTTAGCGAGCGAAATTGACAAGACGCCGGCGCTTCCTCCGAAAATACAACGAGACAAGTTAGCGGATCAAGAAAAGACGTCGTACACCTCGAGACTACTTGACGCCAAACGCAAGATTCAAAAAGAACGCGAGCGCGGGAATAATCCAGAGGATCAAAGCTGAATTGCTGGCGTCTTCGGGGCGACGCAATTCAACACAAGTACTTAGCGGTTTTGGTTGATTGCTTTGTGAATCCGGATTCTGTCATTCAAATAAATCTCACAACTTACTTTAGGCATATGTGTTAATGAACGATCAATTGCAATTCCAAGAAAAGGCTGAAAAATTCCGAGACCGGTATCATCAGGTCAAAGACGAAGTTGGAAAGGTTATCGTCGGCCACGATGAGATCGTCCATGGAGTACTAACCTGCATGATGATTGGCGGCCATTGTCTCCTCGAAGGTGCTCCGGGGCTCGGGAAAACGCTCCTCGTGAACACGTTATCCAAAGCGTTAAACCTTCAATCCAATCGAATTCAATTCACTCCAG
>JAQWLH010000045.1 GCA_029247405.1 Mariniblastus sp. | reverse complement strand
TTAGGTTTCGTTGTAGCTTGCTACGAGAGTCCCCTGGAAGACTACCAGGTTGATAGGCCATATGTGTAAGTGCAGTAATGCATTCAGCTAAATGGTACTAACGGACGAAAGCTTGACCACATATATCCAGGTCTCTCATTTCGAATCAGCAATTTATTGCTAATCGACAATGAAAAATTTGTTTCATAATGGTCAATTGATCACAGTCATTTAAAACTTGTTCTTGCTGGAACAGAGATGATTGTGGACGCTTCTTAAGAAGCGTCATGGGTCGATACGGCCCTGAGCTAACAATTCACGTTGTTAGTCTCTAAAAGGGTCGCATCATATGACCCACGACAAAGCCATCTAATAAATTATCAAAACAACCGATCTGTCAGGATCAGGTTACACCGGGTGAATAAGCCGGTGTAATCTCTTCCGGCGAACATATCAAAGTGGTCACACCTGTTCCCATCCCGAACACAGTAGTTAAGCACTTTGAGCCGATGATAGTACTGCAAGTGCGAAAGTAGGTATCGCCGGATCATTTATAAATCCCATCAACGCGAAAGTGTTGATGGGATTTTTTTATGCGCAAATCTTGAACTGATATCGTCGTTGCCGACAATGGATTCGTTTCCATTACTCAAACGGATTAAGATGTTTTGCTTGAGAGACTTCCGCAAAAATTAACATTGGGCAGACTCTTTTAAAATGGGTAAACCACCTCCCATAAAAATAGCCTTTCTAACCAACAAGACCGCTAAACGAAGTTGGCCGGTCTTTAGAGCGATAATTGACAGTCAAGATATACAGCTTTGTCACACCTTCTTTTTTGACAATGTTAAATCAACGAGACAGTCACTCGGGGATATCGTAAAAAACATTGGGCCGCTTCAGGCCGCCCGAAAAGCAATAAGATTCGGTTTCAGTAAACTGCGTCAACACATTGTCAATTTCGACACGGGATGGATCACCCCCACGTCTCCTTTTGAAATCGCAGCGATCTCAGAACTTTCGTCAACTATCGTGACTGATATGAATCGGCCGGAATGCCTCGATAAGCTTGAAAATCTCAAACTAGACGCATTGCTGGTTTGTGTGTGCAGCAATATCCTGAAAAAAGAAGTCTTGTCTATTTCCAACATGCACTTTATTAACGTTCACCCGTCACTGCTGCCCAAATACCGTGGGCCAGCTCCTGCATTCTGGATGCGATACAACAATGAACCCGAAGCAGGGGTATCGTTTCACCTCATGAGTCAAAGAATTGACCAAGGTAATATCGTTAAGCAATTCAAGATGCAGATGAACCGAACCCATTCGGAGCATCGGATTGAACTTGATGCTTTTAAGCTGGCCGCCACGGAGGTCGAACGCGTTCTACGAAATTTTGTTGAGGAGGAGGGGCAAAACACAATTCGCCAGGACCAAGCCCAAGCCAGCTATTTTTCGTTTCCGACGAGGGAAAACCGCAAGGAACTAAAAAAGCAAATTACCAATTCAAAAAGTTAATCGCACCCGATCATCGCCAACCTTCGTCAAATGTTCTATTGGGTGATCGACTGATTATTTTTAGTGGTAATCTTTTATGCTTTCTAATTCCCCAGTCGGCCCAATCCATTTTAGGGGCATGTAATTAATCAATCCAAATTTTAAGTATTGCTTCGAAACGAGGCGTAGCCCCGGCTAGTCGCAACAAAGTTGATCGCAAACGAGGTATAATTCTGGCGTGGGCCCTTCCTTCAACACTTGGTTGTCAATAATTTATGAAAATCCCCACCCCCAACCTTCGACACTTCATCTTTGGTCTCGTTTTTGCCTATTCTTCGTTTGGCTGGGCTCAACCAAGTGGCGTCAATGCTCAAGAGGATGAGTCTTCGGCCCAATCGAAAATTGAAGTTGAGATAATCAGAGAGAAGAAGTGGATATCTCCAATTCCCAAGCGATTTCAAGATCCAACTAACGAGTTTTTGGTCAAAGTTTGGTTCGATCAACAATTCTTAGCCGACGGTGATGCGTACAAACGTCGAGCCACAGAGTTTTCGACATCGAAACGAACGGTTTTGCGGACGCGAGTTGTCACAGCACTCAAAAAGGCCGCTGAGGAATCATACGAAAAAGCCAAGTCAGATTTGGAACGCTTGGTCGAAAATCATCATATAAGAGACGTAAAACGACACTGGATTGTTAATGGTTTTTCCTGCATAACCAATTCTACAAGCATCCGTGAGCTACTCACCGTTCCGGGCGTCACCAAAGTATTCGTGACCAACCAAGCTGCCAGCCGGCGCATTCCGCGTGGATTTAAAATAGCCCCCCAGCCGCCGCGACCGAATAACGATTTTGTTTTTGCACCCTCTCAATACAAACATCCGTGGTACTGCCGCGCCCTGATGGCTGAAAAAACCTGGAAAAAATTCGGGATTACGGGGCAAGGGACCTTAAACATTGTCCACGATTTCAATTTTCAATACCCTGCAAATTTAACAAGAAACCTGTCGAACAGTGTTGGATTTAATTTTCTCACGAATTCAAGGGCTTTGACCAATCCTCGGGCATCCCAAGCCAAAAGAGACCTTCACGGAACGATGTGTGCCGCCATTATTTGCGGCCACGGAACCGAAGATTGCGAATTTGAATTGGGGATCGCTCCAGAAGCAAAGTGGGCAGGGATCATTGCTGGTGGAAACATTGAGTCGAGCGTTGAATGGGCAATCGAACAATCAGCCGATACCTACAGCATGAGTTTTTCCCAGCCCGGTCTTCGTGATTATCGATCACATTGGCGAAAAGTCATGGAGCATGGATCGTTTTGCGGAGTCTATTTTGTTTCAGGAGCGGGCAATTTTGCGCAAACCGAGTTGGTACCCCTGCAAATGCGGACGCCAGAAGACATTCCTGAGGCCGTTTTTGCTGCGGCTGGAGTACGCCGAGATCTATCCAGAACTGAATTTTCCAGTAAAGGGCCGGTGGACTGGTCGGTTGAACACTATGGTGGTGGTTTGGTGCAAAAACCCGAAGTTTGTGCATTTAATCAGGGACTTCCCATGTTAACTTCCAAAGGTGAAGTTTTACCGGTCGCCCTCAACGGGAATTCGTTCGCCGGACCGATGTTTTGCGGAGCCATCGCTTTGATGGTCTCTGCCGATCCAGATTTGCTGCCTTGGGATCTGAAGCAAATCATTACTTCCACGGCGACTGATATTGGCCCTAAAGGTGTCGATTCGGAAACCGGACACGGGCTCATCAACTGTTTCCGAGCGGTCAAAGAGGTCTTGCGTCGCAAAGCCATTCGTCAAGGAACAGACTCAACGCCGTTTTTTGGAAGGGAAAAAGATGATTCGATCGACCCGGTAAAATACAAGCAGTCGCTTACTGAAAAAGTAGTGATGCTCGGGAATTTTCAGCCGAATAGCATTGCTGCTAAATTAGGCTTTCAGCCATTTGATGTGATCGTTTCAATTAACGGTACGAAGATCAAATCGGTCACCAGCGTTCGTGAGTCACTCAAACCTTCGTCGCCAACAAACAACAAAATTACTGTTTCAAGAAACATGAAACCAGTTGAACTTGAAATTGGGGCTGAGATTAGCGGATTCGGCAAGTTGACCGAACAGTTTCTCGCTCCTGTCTTTAAGTAGTCACACTCAATTACACCAATCAATAGAAATATAGAGTTCTACAATATGATCATTTTTCGTTTCATGTTTGCCAGTTTACTTGTGATTGCCGGTTTCGCATTTTTACCGGCTCAAGTTCAAGCAGCTCAAACGGCCCGAGAGAATTCCGGATCAAGCGTGAAATCGGAAGCTGCTGCTTTGCCCCATTCATTTGCCCGGCCAACCGAAGTCGCGATCAAGCATCTTCATTTGGATCTAAAAGTCGATTTTCGAACCAAGAAACTATCAGGCACGGCGACGCTCTCTCTCACGAGGCAAGCTGATATCGCTCGCCTTTATCTAGACACCGATGGGCTAGATATTTTCAGTGTTAAGACAATTACGGGCGAAGATCTAAAGTGGAATTTGGGAGATCGTCAAGCAAAACTAGGCCGTCCGTTAATCGTTGACCTACCACAACCATCCGCGAATCAGGATTCGGTTGTCATTTCGTATGCAAGCCGCCCTACGGCGGAAGCGGTCCAATGGCTAACGCCGGAACAAACGACGGACAAGAAACACCCATTTCTTTTTACGCAATCGCAGGCCATCCTCGCGCGCACATGGGTGCCCTGCCAGGACACTCCTGCCGTACGAATGACCTACTCCGCGAAAATACAAGTTCCCCGGGAATTACTCGCAGTGATGAGTGCTTCCAATCCACAGGAAAAAAACAATTCTGGAATTTATGAATTTGAAATGAAGCAACCGATCCCATCGTACTTACTGGCGTTGGCAGTTGGTGATCTACAGTTTCAGAAACTTGGACCGCGAAGTGGTGTTTATGCCGAACCGTCGGTACTCAAGAAAGCGGTTTGGGAACTAAACGATACCGAACGCATGATATCCGCAGCAGAAAAGCTCTACGGCGCTTATCGTTGGGACCGATACGACGTGATATTCCTTCCTTCGAGTTTTCCTTTTGGAGGCATGGAAAATCCTCGTCTCACGTTTGCCACGCCGACCATTCTTGCCGGCGACCGTTCTCTGGTAGCCTTAATCGCCCATGAACTTGCCCACTCCTGGTCTGGAAACCTGGTTACCAACGCAACTTGGGATGATTTTTGGCTAAACGAAGGTTTTACTGTCTATTTTGAACAACGCATCATGGAAGCGATCTACGGCCGTGAGTATTCGGAAATGCTCGCCAGGCTAACGCTTGATGGTTTGCTTGAGGAAATCCAAGAACTAAAGGCACGTGACACATGGCTCAAGCTCGATTTGTCGGGCAGAAATCCTGACGACGGCATGACAGCGATTGCCTACGACAAAGGATATTTCTTTTTAAGGATGTTGGAAGAAAATTTAGGGCGAGAAAAATGGGATACTTTTTTGAAAGCCTACTTTGACAAGTTTGCATTTCAAAGCATGACTACCGAAGGGTTTGTAAAACACCTCAAGGAAAACCTTGAAACTGACGGTGAAAAAATAGACTTCAATGCCTGGATTTATTCGCCTGGTTTGCCCCCCAATTGTCCCGTTGTGAAAACCGAGGAATTAACACAAGTCGCAAAAGCCGCCCGTGAATTTTTAGGCGGCAAACAGCCAGCGCAAATCACAATCGATTACGAAACTGGCAAATGGACCACCCATCACTGGAATCACTTTCTCCGTTCATTTGATTCAAAACTGAAAATTGAACAAATGAAACAACTGGACGAAGAGTTTCAGTTTACGCAATCAGGTAATTCTGAAATCACACACGATTGGCTAATCCACGTCATTGATTCGGAATACTCGCCCGGCATGACAAAGCTTGAGGAATTTTTAACAGGCCAAGGCCGGCGGAAGTTCTTAAAACCACTTTATGAAAAGCTTGCTTCGACGGAGCGTGGCAAGATCATGGCCAAGCAAATTTACCTTAAGGCCCGTAGTGGATATCACGCAGTTTCTCGTCAAACGATTGATGAAATTCTCGGAGTGAGTGACGAGTAGTATCAAACGACGATTTATTTACCAACGTTTAAACGTCGTAGGATTCCTAGAACTTTTGAACTGAATGCAGTCAATTTAGTCTTATTGAATTGATCACCCAATTTCCGGATTGCTTCGGCCTGAGTCGGATAGGGATGAATGGTTGCTCCAATACCGGCAAGTCCAATTTTGTTTTTCATTGCGACAGTTATTTCGGAAATCATGTCACCCGCATTCTCAGCAACAATAGTTGCTCCCAAAATTCGGTCGGTCCCTTTTCGTGTGTGAATTTTAATAAATCCATTGATTTGTCCATTGAGGATGGCGCGATCAATATCTTTCAATGATTGAAAATAAGTGTCAATTTCGATCCCAGTGTCTTTGGCCTCCTCCGGATAAATGCCGACGTGGGCAATTTCCGGAGACGTATAGGTTGCCCAAGGAATAATCAAATCGCTGACTTTCTTTTTGCCGAAAGGTCCAATTGAAAATAAGGCATTTTGAATAACGATTCTGGCCATGAAATCTGCCGCATGAGTAAATTGATATTTCGAACAAATGTCTCCGGCCGCAAAGATCTTGGGGTTCGTTGTTTGCAGGTGGTCATTCACCTCCACGCCCCGTTTGTGGTAATTAACATTAACGCCGTCGAGATTTAGGCCATCAATATTAGGAGTTCGGCCAACGGCCACGAGCAGTTGATCCACAACGAAACTTTTTTCCACACCATTTTGTGTTACCTGAACTTGAATACTGCCGTCGCTCTGTTTACCTACTTCCATATCCGCGGAACTGAGTTCAAGATGAATTCCGTCTTTCTGAAATTGGTCCTGCACAAGGGTCGCGGCATCCTCATCTTCTCGCGGCAAAAGATGATCAGACGTTTCAAACAAAAACACTTCGCTCCCAAGTCTGGCAAATGCTTGAGCCATCTCGCAGCCTATCGGTCCACTACCAACGACTCCAAAACGCTTGGGTAGCTCGGTGAGCGAAAAGAGGCTTTCGTTGGTGAGATATTGGACGGTTTCAAGGCCCTTTATGGGGGGCGTCGCCGCGCGAGCCCCCGTCGCAATGACAGCTTTTTTGAATTCAAGCCGCGTAACGGCACCATCCGACTGAGAAACTGAAATACTCTTACCATCTAAAAAAGCACCTTGGCCGAAGAAAACATCAACGCCCAAATCTGCAAATCGTTGTGCCGAATCAGCAGGGCTAATTGCCGCGCGTTTCTCCCGTACTCGTTCCATCGCTTTGGCAAAATCAATCGTTATGCCGCCAGCTGCACTAATGCCAAAAGATGGTGCATCACGAAATGCCGCTGACATCCGAGCTGCACTGATGACCCCTTTGGAAGGCACACAACCAATGTTCAGGCAATCGCCACCCATTAATTCTCGCTCAATTAATGCAACCCGGGCTCCCAGCCCCGCCGCGCCTGCCGCCGTCACCAGCCCGGCCGTTCCGGCACCAATCACGACTAAGTGATAGGGCTGTTTCGGTGAAGGATTCTGCCAATGCGGTGGATGGACGTTGGATTCGAGAATCCGATTGTGTTCGTCGTGAGGACGCAATTGTTGAATTGGTGTTTCAGGCATGACAGACTCGAGGTTGTAATTTTAGCTAATCGTATCTCGTTTGATTCAGAGTAAGGGATCAAGTCATTTTTAGCACGATATGTTCGGAGGGAAGATTCGACGACTGATCACGTGTTACCATTTTGAGAGTAGCAATCCCATATTTTGACTATAAATTATAGTCGAGGTGAGGTTGACGCTCAGCGTTTCCAAATGCATCCCATGATCGGCATAACTTCAATCGCTTTGAGCGGTGTGCCTGTCGTTGAAGTAACAGTTTGCTCTATGCAGTTAGATCGACAACCGCGTTTGAAATGGAGAACACTATTTCATCTCACGCCCAAACCAATGGACCAACTTTTTAGGTCACATGGCAAATCGGTGGGAGAAAAAATAGGGAACCGACGCCGTCCTAATTGGTTTGGTCTAAATGAATCATCTTGAGTTCAGTACCGGTTTTGAGTCCCGCCGAGACTGACCCTCTCACCCGTCACCCAATTGTAAACTCAAGTGGTTTAGAAAGGTTCTTTTGCGATCACCAAGCTGCAGTTCGTGCCACCAAATCCAAAGGAATTACTGAGCGCGAACTTAAAGTCAGCCTTTTGTGTTTCTCGCACGACTGGCAAATTTCCGACCATTTCATCTGGATTCTCGAGGTTGATATTGGGCGCTAAGAAGCCATCCCTCATCATCAGCATGCAAAAAATCGCTTCTTGGGAGCCCGCTGCTCCCAATGCATGCCCGGTCATCGATTTGGTTGAGGAAAATGGCGGAGTCTTGTCACCGAAGACGTTTGTGACAGCCTTGAGTTCGACCGCATCACCAACTGGGGTAGAGGTGCCGTGCAAATTGACGTATCCAATGTCACTTTTACTGATTCCGGCGTCTTCAATAGCCGCCTCCATGGCGCGTTGGGCTCCAATTCCGCTTGGCACAACCATTTGATCACCGTCACAGGAAGCGGCAGCACCAGCAATAACCGCATGAATAGTTGCACCTCGCGCTTCAGCTGTTTCCAGATCCTCAAGCACAAGAATGCCTGCTCCGCCGGAAAAGATAAATCCATCGCGATCTCTGTCGAGCGGCCGGGAGGCGCGTTGCGGTTCATCATTAAAACCGTGTGACAACGCATTCATTCCATCGAAAGAACCCGCCGAATAGATGTTGACGTCTTCTGAGCCACCAACAAACACTCTTTTTTGGCGTCCAGATCTGATCGTATCCATCCCCAGCATGATGGCGTGGGCTGATGTCGCGCAAGCCGATGTGATGGTGTATGAGTGGCCGTGTATCTGAAAAATACTGCCGAGATTCGCAGTCAGTGATGAACCCATGATCAAGGGAACGTGGTACGCCCCCACTTTCGCGGCACCTCGTTTTTCCAGCCGTTGGCAGAGAAAAAAGACATCCGTTATGCTTGCACCAGCACCCGTACCGACAATAACCCCCGTATCTGGGGATTCGACCTCTTCCTTCGTCAAACCCGCATGTTCAATGGCGTGTTGCATGGAACCGGCGGCCAACAAGGCAGATTCGCATAGAAATCGTCGTTGTTTTCGATCAAACATCTCCTCGAGACCATCGAGAGAAATGTTTCCTGCCACCAAAGATTTGAACTTATGTTCAGTCCAAGTGTCACGTGTCGACACGATCCCAGACTTGCCAGCCTGAAGCGCCGCAGAATTGACGTCCGCGCCAAAACCTAAAGCGCTGTTAATACCATAGCCAGTGACTGCAATTTGCCGCATCGACATCGTCGTTTCGAGTGAAATTCAGGAATTAAAAGTTTAATTTCCGTGCGAAATGCGGAGATCTCCGTTTACACGCTGCTCCAGTGTATCCAAGGAGACCAAAGAGGGAAAGGCAAGATAAACGCCCAAAATCAAAGCAGTGACTGGCGAAACAGGCGATCACCCGGCTTTAAGATCATGTGCTTTGTTCATTTCGCATTTCGAATTCAATGTTCGGCAAATCAGAGCAAATGCGAGAAAAACCGAGGTAAATCCTGCTGATTTTCAGTCACAAGTTAAATGAAGAACGGCATTGTATAAGAGCCGTTGAAATTCATCCTGCGCAAAATCATCCACATGGCCAAGTGACGTGTAAAAGGATTGGCCACCATTTGCTCGTTTATTGAGCCAGGCCACCGGTTGGGTTTCCTGTGGATCGCTTTGAGAGTGCCCCCAAAACAGATTGGTCGTTGATTTACCCAAGTCATTGTTTTTGTACAAAGACATGTGCCCAACGATCTTTGAGGCGTCAATCTCCTTGAGAAAGGCCAATCGCTCCGCCGCCAGGGTTGGACTCAAAGTGTACCGGGTACCGTTGGGAGTATGACCTGAATAGTTTCCGCCCCAAACATCCTCATCCAGTTCCTTCCACTCCGCCAAACCCGCTGGAGCTTGTTTTTTCCGCAGGCAAAACGCATGGCTGGAGGTACGAATACCAATCATCGGTTTACCGGACGCCTCAAAATCTCGAACCTGCTGAAGCTGTGAAAACGGAAGCGTTCTCCGCCGAACGCTCAAAATGAGCAGATCGGCATCCGCAATTTTGTCGACGCCAATAATATCGTTTCGGACCGTCTTACTACCGTGTATCACCGTCAAGCGAAAATTCTTTTGTAAGTATTTTGTGGCAAATGCAGTAAGCGACTCTTCGGTCTGATATTCGTCTTCAGCAATCACCATGGCAATGTGTTTTCGTTTGTCATCAGGGAAGCGATAGGGCGAACCACCAATCAACTGATCGCTCGTGATTGTTGGACAAACCCATTTTTCAATGTGTTCGATAATCAGATCAGTCCCTGAAAAGTGGCTCACATAGGGCTTCGATGCTGGGTTGTACATTGCATCGGTCATGTCTCGCATTAAAACGACATTTTTCCCATTCTTGACCAACTGGCGAAGCCCGAACGGACGTCCCAAGACACACATATTAGTATGAACACCAAGAAGAATGATATTTTGGATACCTTCACTCTCCAGAACGCTCCAAATTTCTTTCCCATTGTCACTGATAAAATCTTTTTCACCGTCAATGGTTAAGGCAGCTGTCTGTCGCTTCCAAGGCGCCTTTGGATTTCGCCCAAGCTTTTCAAGTGATTTTGCCCACCGCTCGTGATCTTGAGGGTCGTCGTCTCCTCCACCATCGGATTGATCGATGGGATACTCACCCGAATCCTCAGATGCGATTTTGGCACACCATTTTTCAATCCCTTTCGGTAGTTCACTCGATAGAGGAATTTGCCGGGTGCGCTTACGTGCAGGATGGTCTGCGTAGTATTCCATGCAACTGCTCGGAGCATGAATAATCGTAACGCCCTGCTCTCTGGCTTTTGACAAAACAGCGTTCATCGGCGACGCCATTTGTTCTAACCGAATGACAGCATTGTGGCAGTGATGAAGATCCCACATGTCACAGACGATGATAGCCGATTCACTCGGTTTCCATGATTCTGATTTCTCGACCGAATGAAAATGTTTCGAGTTAACTTCGATGGCCACACGAGTTTGTAATTTCAACTCCAAGTCAACGCCTTCCTGAGACATTGAGCTTGAATTTGCAAATAACGCCGCGGCAAAGACGATCAAGTTGGTTCTTTGACGAAATATCATATACATCCAAATCTCCCAGACATCAATCTTTTTACCTACAGCATTGTAACCAACGAAGCAATTTGTATCAGGCGGAAAGTTGATTCTCTTTTCACTCAACGCGGAAAGATCAGCATCGTCGCTCTCAAACATCAACGTTGTGGTTTGTTGAATGTAAACCAAGTAGAATCAGATTGGCGAAATTGAAGCATCTACTTTTTGCCACAGCTTATCTATCCACCCAGTGTGCCCGACGTTCACGCATAACAAAATATTTGCTGAAAACTAATCCGGTAAATTCAACAATGAATCAAAAACAACTAGTACTTATTGGCGCTATTTTTTTGGTGGGAATTCAAGGATTCAGCACAGCAGTGGGTGAAGAGAAACCTAATGTTTTGCTGGTGATGCTTGATGATTCTGGATGGACTGACTTTGGTTGTTTTGGCAGCCAAATCCAGACACCCAACATCGACGCCTTCGCTAAGGAGGGGATGAAATTTACTGATTGCCATGCTGCAGCTCCCAACTGCTCTCCTTCACGCGTCGGCATGTTGACCGGAAGAATGCCTACCCGGGTCGGTGTTTATAGCTACCTTCCCCCCAATCACCCCATGCACCTGCCGGACGACGAAGTCACGATAGCGGAAATCATGAAATCCAACGGTTATGCAACCGGGCATTTTGGGAAATGGCATTTGTCCAACCTTGAATCATCCCAGCCTCAACCGAATGACCAAGGATTCGATCATTCTCTCGGGACAGACAATAATGCTGAGCCATCCCATCTCAACCCGATTAACTTTGTTCGAAACGGAAAAGCACTTGGGAAAATCGAAGGTTACTCATGCCAGATAGTTGTTGACGAAACCAATCGGTGGCTTGAATCCCTGCCGCCAGGAAAGCCATTTTTCTCGTGCGTCTGGTTCCACGAGCCACACAACAAAATTGCATCGCCTCCCGCGTTGATAAAGAAATACCAAAACCTTTATCCGCAGATTTCCAAAAAGCAGGCAACCTATTACGCGAACATTGAAAATGTTGATATCGCAATAGGACGCCTTCTTGAAAAGCTTCAACAAATAGGGCGTTCCGAAAATACATTTTTGTTTTTGACAAGTGACAACGGCGGATTAAACGAGTGGTCAAACCAAGGACTTCGAGGCAGAAAGTCATTTGTCTTCGAAGGAGGACAGAGAGAACCAGGCATCCTGAGGTGGCCTGGCAAAGTCCAGCCAGGATCCGTTTCCAATGTCCCCGTAAGCCATCTGGATCTACTTCCTACACTCTGTGAGATCACGGGTGCCAAAAAGCCAAAAGATCGAAAACTGGACGGAACCAGTTGGCTGCCAATTTTTTCTGGAAAACCATTATTGCGAAACACACCGCTCATGTGGTTTTTCTATCGCGTTGCCCCAGCGGCAGCAATGCGTCAAGGTGATTGGGTCATTGTTGGTTTTTTAGATGAGCCACAAAGCAAGCACACTCACGCGCTCTCACCAAAGGATTTGCCCTACATCAAGACGGCGCAACTGAACCGTTTTGAATTGTACAATTTAGCTCGTGATCAAAAGCAAGCGACCGACATGTCAAAAAGTGAACCAAAACGACTAACGGAAATGCGTCAAGAAATGATAAAACTGCACCGCGAGATTGTCGCCGAAGCACCGGTTTGGAAATTCGAATAGCCCATTCTTTGGACTCAACGGACTGCCCACGCACGCATTAACCCATCGCCTCTGATATCATCCGGTAAAAACGAAAACAATGCACGCTCGGTCGCCGTGCATTTTCCCCAATCAGCAACGGTAATAGGGTTTTTCTTGTCATAAACGGATCATTACCGTTAGCAAGAATGTGAGTTCACTTGTGTGGCGACAATGTGAAACAGCCATGTTGCAATTGGGAGTTTTCCCCAAGTGTTTATTTAAACCAAATTTCGCAAATATTTCAGCAAAACTAGTCTTGGCTGTACAAATTCTACGTGAGTGAGACTTGACGGCGAAAACGATCGCCCAAGAAAATTATAGAAGCATTTTTTGGAGCAAAAAATGAGACGGTTACTTCAGCTAGCACTCCCAGGTTTGGCAATTTTGTTCGCTTTTCTCCTCGGCGCTACCGATGTGATGGGCCAAGGCAGGCGTGGCCCGGGAGCGAAGCAACGTGGAGGTGACGACAACCCCCAACGCTTGCTGCGAAACGAAGATATCCAGAAGGAATTGGAACTCTCCGACGACCAAATCCGATCGCTCGAAGATATGAATGAAGCTCGAGATACCGACGGACCCGACCGTGGTTTAGATCGCGAAACATTGCGCGCAGAACTCGAAGGACTTTCTGAGGAAGAAAGAACAAAAAAGATG
This sequence comes from Mariniblastus sp., assembly GCA_029247405.1. GTDB lineage: Bacteria > Planctomycetota > Planctomycetia > Pirellulales > Pirellulaceae > Mariniblastus. The sequence continues at coordinate 5,149 of JAQWLH010000045.1, read as the reverse complement.
CGAGAGATGCGAACCGCGAGGTCGGAAGAACGAATGTCAAAACTAAGCGAAATCCTTCTGCCTCACCAGATTCAACGACTAACGCAACTCGCCGCTCAGGCCACCGCCAGAGGTGGTTTAAACGGTACACTCGCTGAGAAATTGAACATTACCGATGAGCAAAAAGAGAAGATTCAGAAAAAAGCAGAGGAATTGCAAATCGAAATGAACGCCAAAATTGAAAAACTTCGGCAGCAAATGCAGCAACAACTTCTTGCAGAGTTATCTCCCGAACAGCAGGCGCAGTACAAAGAAATGATGGGTGACGCTTTTACCTTTAAGCGTCCAACTCGGGGTCAAGGCCCTGATGGAGCTGGCGGAGGCCGTGGTGGTGATCGAGGAGCTGGTGGAGGTCGCGGCGGTGATCGTGGCGCCGGTGGAGGTCGAGGCGGTGATCGTGGCGCTGGTGGCGGTCGCGGTGGTGATCGTGGCGCTGGTGGAGGCCGCGGTGGTGAAAGCCGTGAGGACGCTGACTTCTAAAAAGATTCTCTTTGCGGGGCTCCGAGGTTAAAAATCTCGAGTCCCTCGCTGACCGTTGCAAATTCGGCGTTTTCACGTGGCTGTCTTACCAGCCACCAGACGTCCATGAACGAAACAATGCCGCAATCGCTGAGTGGCATTGTCTCACGTAAGCTTTTCCACTGTCCCGCGTTCTGGCGTTATCCATCGCCACTCAACAGTGTTTTGAAAAATTTGCTATGCCAGTGAGAAAGGTTAAACTGGGGTTTTACGCGGGTCCCAAGCGAAGGGTTAGAGTTCCCACTTCCATTGAATGCAATTCTAAAACACATCGGGAACCAATTTCTCAGTCGTCTGACGTTCCTGTGCGTCATTCTTTCGATTACGGTCACTCAAGGCCAGACAATCAAAGAAAATGATCGGATCGCGATTGTAGGAAATGCATTCGCTGATTTGATGCATCTCAATGGTTACTTTGAAACTTTGCTGCGGCACCGATGTGCCTCCCAAAAAATTAGGTTTCGCAACTTTGGCTGGGCGGGCGATACAGTCATTGAGCGAACCAGGCCCACTAATTTTGATAGCGAAGATAAATGGTTAAATAGTTTCAAAGCTGACTTAGTCATTGTCTGTGTTGGAATGCCCGAATCATTCGGCGGCGACGGAGGACTGCTTGAATTTCGCCAGGCACTTAGCCGATTGCTGAAGCATTACCAAAGCCAAAAATATAACAGTGAATTGCCACCTCGATTGATACTTGTTTCGCCAACTGCCCACGAAGATGTTGGTTTGAAGGGTATTAACGTCAAACAAAGAAACAAGGACCTGAAGAAATATACCGACGGGATGGAAGCGATAGCGGACGCTTTAAACATTCCCTTCATTGATTTGTTTACCGTCAGTCATTCATTAATGGTTGATAAAGACGGATCGCAATTAACAACCAATGGCATGCACCTGAATGCTTATGGTTATTGGGCCGTAAGTCAGTTGCTTACTGACCAAATAGTGCCCCGATCCAAACCACTCAGAATCCAGTTTGATTTCAATGGAGGATTGGGCCAATCTCAAGGTGGGGCCATCAACGATATCAGGCAAGATGAAAACGGATTAAACCTGAACATCGAAGTCACTGGGTGGCCGATTTTGGCCGCCCCCGATGGGAGTCGTATTCATGACTCGTTGAAGAATCACCAAGACCAAGTTCTTATTCATTCGCTACCCGATGGTGAGCATACACTAAGTTTTTCTAACGGGCAGTCGATTACAGCCACTGCCAAACAATGGTCGCAAGGCGTTTGTCTAAATTCGACCGACCGACATTTAGAATTGGAACGCTATCGCCTTTTAGTCAATGAAAAAAATTTGAAATATTTCCACTGCTGGAGAGCGCTCAATCAAGTTCATATCGTTGGAGAAAGAAAAAAGTCTCCAAGTGGGCGATCCCTCCCGGAGGAACTGTCTGAATGGTCGCGTCTCGCAACCGAGGACGATAAAAGACTGTCAACCATTCTCCAGCCATCAAAAAACATAATTTGGAACCTCGCTCCGAAAGAAAAAAAGTAGGACAGGCCAATTAGCATTTTCAAAAAACCACTTCACCGATACGTCATTTTTCCCCAGGTTCTATTGGCTTGCCTCGGTTGCTCCCTAAGCGTTTGTGCTATGCCCCCACAAGAGGGAGCACTAGAGAAAGCAGCAAACCTTAAAGGAGCTAATCTGAATCTGGTTCATAACCACGACCCTGCGGTTGAAAAAGAAAATTTTGATCTTCTAGACGGATTTGAAATCAATCTGTTTGCTGCCGATCCGATGATTGCGAACCCGGTCCACATGACTTGGGGACCCGACGGTGAATTGTATGTCGCTTGCTCATGGGCCTATCCCCAACTCAAACCGGGTGAAAAAGCCAATGACAAAATCATCGTATTAGAGGACACCAACAACGACGGTCGAGCAGATAAGTCTACGGTATTTGCCGATGGTCTTTACTTGCCCACCGGCTTGGAACTTGCCAATGGCGGTGTTTATGTCGCACAGTCACCGCATGTTTTGTTCCTCAAGGACACCGATGGCGACGGAGTTGCCGACATCCGCGAAATCGCACTCACCGGTTTTGGAATCGAAGATAGCCATCACAGCAACAGTGCCTGGCGACGAGGGCCCGGTGGCTGGATCTATTTCCAAGAAGGTTTGTTCCTTCGAACGCAAGTAGAGACCCCCTACGGCACCGTTCGCAATGTCAATGGTGGAGTTTACCAATTTAATCCCCGAACAGGTGAACTTAAAATATTTGCCAATGTCAGCGTTGGAAACCCTTGGGGGCACGTGTTTGATGACTGGGGACAGTCATTTCTAGTTGATAACCCAAGGATTAGTTATTTGACACCGTCAACAGGCAATGGCGTGAGAAAACTCCGGCCGTTCGTAATGACTCAAACTGAAAAGCAGTGTGGAGGAGATTTGATCTCCGGAACACATATGCCGCCCGAAATGCGAGGGCAACTGATGAGCGGTCGATTTAAAAGCCGCACGGTGATCCGGTATGAATTTACCGAAGAAAAATCTGGTTTCACCGCAAACGTTTTACCTCCCCTTATGTCATCTCGGCATCCCAACTTTCGACCCGTCGATGTGAAGATTGGACCTGATGGTGCTGTTTACGTCGCGGATTGGTACAACCCAATTATCAATCATGCAGGCCATGATTTTCGCGATCCACGACGTGACAGGCAACATGGACGGATCTGGAGAATCACCGCAAAAAATCGACCACTGGTGAAAAAACAAAAACTCTCAAAACAATCCATACCGGAACTTCTCAATCACTTGAAAAGCCCGAACACCTGGACACGACATTCCGCACGAAAAGTCATCAGCGAACGCGATTCCAACTTAGTCGAAGCGGAACTTCAGAAATGGATCGCTTCCTTAAATACTGATACAAAAGATTACGACCATCACCTTATCGAAGCACTTTGGACCTATCAAAACATTGGCAAACCCAATGAGCTCGCATTAAGCAAAGCCCTTCGTTTGAAATCAGGCCCGGCCCGCTCCGCCGCGACTCGCATGATTCGTTATTGGCATACCGCACTTCAATATCCAGTCGGTTTGATCAAGCTAACTGCCAATGATCCATTTCCACGTGTACGCCTCGAATCTACTTTATCGGCTGGATACATCCCAGAGGGAAAGGCCTTAACCGCTGCGATGCATGTTCTTGATCACCCCCGAGACAAATTCATCGATTCGGCACTAAATCAAACCGTCTCCGCATTGGAGCGATGGATTACACCGCAATTAAAATTTTATAAACCGAGTCACGCGGACTTTGCCAAACAATTTGCGGGTTTCGATTTGGAGTTCCGATTAAAAGAACTCTTGAAAAAAGGGACCGGCAAGCCGTCCGAAATCGACTTAATCACCAGCCAATTTGTGCAAAAGCCGAAACCCGAGACGCTAAAAATCATTATCCGCTCCCTCAAAAAAAACCAAAACACGATTTCACCGGCTGTATCCATCGCCTTGCTAAAAGCACTCAATCTAATTGGGCGACGCGAACAAGTTAACTTTGGCAGGCAAATCACTGGACTCATCAGCTTACTTCAGGTGGAACAATCTGAATTACTTCCCACCCTTCTAGACACAATGGCTGCATGGAGGATCAAGCAAGCAACCCCACAAATTATTTCGTTGCTCCAAGATGAAAGTCAGCCCTTAACAGTTCGAATTGCTGCAGCAAAGGCATTGGGTGAAATCGAGTCCACCAATGGCCTTTCCGCGATTTCCGCAATGGCTCAACCGACGAATACGCCACAAAGTCGTTCAATCGCTATCCATGGAATTGCAATCAATGACTTGAGCGCAGCTGCGAAAATCGCAGCCGAACTACTGGGAATTTCAGACGACGAAATCAACTCAATTAAACTTGTTGAGTTATTTATTCGAAAGCGCAAAGGCACCAATTTGCTTGCAAAAGCACTCGAGGAAATTCCGCCCCACGCCGACGTTTGCAATCAACTTAGTCAGCATTTTAAACGCACGGGTACAATGCCTGAAACGTTGGCAATTCATTTTCGCGCAAGACTCAACCCCCAATTGCTGTCAGATTTAATGAAATCCGATTTGACGGTGCTTTCAGCTGAAGTTGCTACGCATGGCGACGCCCAACGTGGCGAATTAATTTATCGTCGCAAAGAACTCGCCTGTACTAGTTGTCATGGAATCGCGCAAGTTGGATCGGTAATCGGTCCCGATCTGGCCGCCGTCGGTGCGGCATCCAATACGAAGTACATCATCGACTCAATTCTAAGACCCAACAAAGTCATCGCGGAACACTATGAAACATTTGTGATCGGTACAATTGAAGGCGACCTGCAAACCGGTCTAATCGCGTTCCAAGACGACAAAGAAATTATCCTTCGTGTTCCCGGCCAGCAAGACACCACTCGAATATTGAAAGACGATATCGAAAACATTCGCCGAGGAGCTTCATTGATGCCATCTGCGCTGGCGGAAAATCTTTCCAATAAACAAGAATTTCTCGATCTCGCACGTTTTTTATCACAGCTTGGCCGACCCGGCCCTTACATGACAACCACCAAGCCCGTGATTCGACGTTGGCGCGTCTTGTTAAACGACAGCCCGG
>JAQWLH010000036.1 GCA_029247405.1 Mariniblastus sp. | reverse complement strand
AGAACATTCCGCTCGAGGTTGCCGAGAATGTAAGAGTCTCTCAAAACGAAGAAGAAGAAACTATCTACGACCTGAGCTATCGTTGTTCCCGCCCAGATGACGCGCAAACTATTCTCAACAATCTTATTGCAACCTACGAACTCAATCTGGAATCGGAATACGAACTGGAGCAAGAACAGGTGAGTGTACTGTTGAAGACTGTACACGAAGAGTTCAACACAACTTACAAAAACCTTCAAAAAGAATATCGGCAACTGTGTGCCCAAAAGGGTGCGGCGATTACGACGGACATTGGCGGAATGAACGTTTACGAAGTTCAGGTTCGAAATCTAGGTAGGATTCTTGAGAGCAGTAAAACGAAACTTCACTCACTCAGTGCCGACAAAAAGCGGGCAAAAGCTGCTATCAATGGTGGTGTTGAACAAATTGAGACGTTCGTTTGGAATCTCAAACAGACAGGAAAGATCAGCGACGACGGTAAAGACCTTATCGCCAATCGGACAACCGCTGATTTGAGCAATACGGAGATGAAGATTCGCGAGCTTTATATTGAGCGTGAAGCAATGAGCAAAAAGTTTGGTCCGGGCCACCGAAATATGGAGACGCTGAATAACCAGATAAATACTTGGGAAGAATATCGAGACACCCAGATCGCAACGAATGATGAAGACCTGACAATTGAGGGCTTAGAACCACAACAGGTCGTGATTCGATTCGTGCAATCGTTGGACGAGCAAATCGGCGACCTTCAGGACACCATCCGCATTTCAGGGGAATTGTACCAGACCAATTTTGCTGAGGCGCAACGAATCGGGGTTATCAAAGTAGACATTCAGGCCGTTGAAAAGCAAATGCAACAAGTCAGCGACTTCGTTCAGATTGCTGAACAGAGATTGATTGAGATCGAAACCTCTGAAAAAGGGAGTGGCCAAGAAGGATTCAATTACCAAATCCTTCAAGATGCGACTTACGGGGATGTGGTCTGGCCGATCCTTCCGATGATTTTGGGAATTGGAGGGCTTCTCGGTTCACTGACTGGTTTCGGACTTGGCTGTCTGGTCGAGTTGGCTGACAAGACATTCCACAACCCAGATGAGATCATGAAGCAACTTCATGTTCCGTTAATCGGTCACATTCCAGTCATTGGTCAAAGCAAAAGGTACTTGGTAGAAAACTCATTGATTGAGCCGATCGTTTGCACTTATCACCGCCCCAAATCACAGGTCTCCGAGGCGTTTCGTGCGGTGCGAACTTCGTTGTATTTTAATACTCAAGGAAAAAACCACTCTGTCGTACAAGTCACGAGCCCAACACCAGGTGATGGAAAATCAACGCTTGCTTCCAACTTGGCTGTTTCCATTGCTCAATCTGGTAAGCGAGTGCTCTTGGTCGATGCTGACATGCGACGCCCGCGTCAGCACTCAACGTTTGGCATGAGCTCCAAAGAAGGTTTTGCTACGGTACTTAGCGGTCGATCACAATGGCGAGATGTGATGTATGAGTGCGAAGAAATCGAAGGGTTAACCTTGATGCCTTGTGGCGCCAAACCTTACAACCCCGCCGAGCTATGCTCATCGCCCCAAGTAAAAATTCTCATCGAAGAGATGCGTGAAGAATTTGATTTCGTCATTATTGACACGCCGCCATTACTGGCCGTGACGGACCCATGTCCAATCGCAGCAAGAGTCGACGGGGTGATACTTTGCCTTCGGATCAAGAAGAACGTTCGCATCAGTGCGGAACGAGCAACCGAAATGCTCGCAAGCCTCGGAGCTAAGTGTATTGGACTGGTGGTGAATGGCGTGGGTGCCCAATCCGGGTACGGAAGTCAGTACACCTACGGTGCTTACCGTGCGGGCTACTCTTACAACGGCTACGGGTATGGGTACGGATATGGAAACGGAAAGTACTACGAAGAAGATCAACAAGGGCGTCAGGCGAACTTGACAAGGCACCTAGAAACCCAGCCCGAACAACCACCTGTGTCCTAAGATTGTGCAAGGTCAGAATTATTATCAAGCGTTCCTCAACGGAACGCTTTTTTTTTAAGATACTGTCCGTTCTGCGAGTTCGACTCTGTTCTGGGCAACTCAACGGGGTATCCGAGAGCGTTCCTGCTTAGCTAGCGTTTCTGATCTTTGAAGTCGATATCTGGTTTGCTAGAGTCTCAGCGAATTTGATTTCTCAGGGACCTAAGATGCTCAATCGACTTTCCAATTCGAAAAATAGCACCGCAGACGTCTACTACGCTTGGCTGCTCTGCTGCATTGTTTCTTTTTCCGCAGTTTGTTTTTCAGGCTGTGCCGAAGGTCCACTTTGGAAAGCAGGCAAATATTCCCCTTGGGCCCGCAATCAGTGGGCAGCCGAGGAAGCAATTGCCGACACCCTGTTCACACGAAAACGAAAAATGACTGAAGCGGTTGCTGGCGTCCAGTCCGCCCCGATCGAGGAAAAGCAGCGTGTTGCCGAAATGATTTCTGAGGTCATCCATCGAGATTCGGTGCTACTCCTCCGAATTCATGGCGTCAACCTGCTCGGCCAACTCGATTGCCCCGCGTCAATCCAAACGCTCGGCGACGCCTCTCGTGACAACAACTCTGATATACGAATTGCCGCGGTCAAAGCTTGGCAGAGAATGCCTTCGGAAACCGCAATTCCTCAGCTGCAAGAGATGATTGGGAGCGATACTGACGTCGATGTTCGCCTCGCAGCCACACGAGCATTAGGCGACTTTAGCGGTAAACAAGCGATTGCTGCAGTCTCATTGGCACTTGACGACAATAATCCAGCCTTGCAGCTCCGCGCTGCTGAATCACTTGGAAAAATTACAGGCGAACAACTCGGAAGAGATATTGGAGCTTGGCAACAATACGTCGGCAACATCTCGCAATCACCCAATTCAGCAACAAGCACTAAAATTGCTGAACCTCAATTAGCTGAAGGCGAAAACAACCAGTTTATTCGCGAGTAAGCGAGCCAAACTTTCGCAATGCGATTTCCTGCTTGGGAACTAATCCAGATTCAAATTCCTTCACATACGAGCTCAACGCAGTGTTTTCGGCTTCAAACTTTCGGATGTCTTTGGACTCCCTTTAGCTCAGACTCGCCGCTTAAAACTTCTGGCTAAGAGTCGCCGATAGCAGCAGCTGATATTTCCAGCACCGCATCTATCCTTGCCAACGCGCGTTTACCCGTTTAAATTCTTATTTGCGAGTCGGGATAAATTGCTTGCACCCGAATTCCTGATCGCCAATGAGAAGGCTACTCTGAACGAACTAAGGCACGACGTCCACGATGACTCCCCCGTCCAAAAACAAATCGTTTTTCCCATTTGTTGTGGCTGGAGTTAAGCTTGCAGATTCAGCCGACGCTGAAGCCATCTTGATACTCTTAGAAAAACCAACCGATTTTGCACGCTTAAAGAAGAAAACCTCCGCTTTATCTCTCGTGATTGCCACCAACGACCACGAAATTTTTCAAAATGCGGTGGAGGCAGATGTCCACGCTGTCCAACTAGAACTACCTGAAGCCTCTGTTCAAAACCAACTTACTCAAGCCGTTTTGGCAGCCGTTGCTGCCGAATTTATTAAACCTGGCTCGACGGTTGTTTCAATCTACAGTGGTTTTGACACTGAAAAAATCGACACAGTAAGTGTGCTTAAACTTACCGAGCGATTGGGTCGATTGACAGCTCGAGACCTGCGAAAACTTGAAACCAAGGTCCCGTTAGACACCTTAAAAACCGTCGTGGATCTGGCAGTTGCGGTGGGTCGCGAGGGTCGAGAAGGAAAGTCCATTGGGACAATGTTCGTGGTGGGTGATCACCGAAAGGTTCTTGACGAGAGTCGCCCGGGTTGTTTCGACATGGTCAAAGGCTACCCAAGAAAAGAACGAAATATTTTTGACTCCAAAGTTCGCGAAGGACTCAAGGAGCTTGCACAGCTCGATGGAATGTTCGTCATTTCTGCAGATGGTACGATTGAAGGTAGCGCCCGGATCATCGATACTTCGCCTGTCGCAATTACGATGACAAAAGGCTTGGGCTCTCGCCACTTTGCCGGTGCTGCCATCAGCAAGAACACCAAAGCCATTGCGGTTGTCGTTAGCCAGTCCAATGGCACGGTTCGCATTTTTCAAAACGGAGAAGTTGTCTTGAGGATTGAGCCCATGCAGCGGGCGATGAAATGGAAGGAACTTGATCCTGACAACCGCGAAGAAGAAAAGCGGCCTAAAAAGCCAAATCCGAAGGCAGAGTAACTATCTCCCCAAGCTCCCGACGACTTTGCTAAGAACTGACAATAAAAACTAGGCCGGGGGCTGAGCTATCCGAACAATTTCAGGTGGAGCGCCAATGCCTATCACATGGACTTCTCCTAGAAACGCTGTGGCCGCCGGGTTTTGAAAACCAATCTTTCGATCCACAAACGTTCCAGTCACGTGGGCCATGAAAGTCGTCTTTGATGGTTCACCCGAATCGCAATCGAGCCCTGAAGGCAAGTCGATCGCAAACCTCTGCACGTCCATTTCGTTGGCGGTTCCAATTGCAGACTGAAAAGGTGCCCGAGGATGACCATGAGCACCAGTTCCCAACATAGCATCGACAACCCATCTCGTCTCACTCCGCTCAATCATCCCAAATTCGGATTCGATCTTTTTGTCGTCCCACTGGTTATCGAATTGCACGATTGGAAGCTGAAAATGCCGCAGCGCCCGAAGATTGATCAGGGCATCTCCAGAATACGACTCCCCCGAGGCAAATAACACGACTTTGACCTTCACTCCGGCGTTGTACAAATGTCGCGCCACGACAAACCCGTCCCCCCCGTTATTCCCAGGACCACACAAGACGAGCGTCGCTTGATCCTCTGATGGTATTTGCGAATACGACAACAAGAGTTCGGCACACCCCCGACCGGCATTCTCCATCAAGACGATGCCGGGGATTCCAAAATGACCGATGGCAGTTGCGTCGGCGTCACGACATTGTTGACGACTAAGCACGAATGACCTCGCTGGGGAATTGAAAATTGGCAAATTGAGATACTGACTGAAAACAAAGATAAACACCACTCCATCAAAAGGTATGAGAAGCAGTTTGCTAAAAGTAAGTCGACTCAGGTCCAAACTCTCAATTGACAACCATTACATTCGCCATTTGAAACGTTGGGATGTTCGAATAGACTGACCACCATCGTTATTTAACCAACAGGGACTGACCATGCCAATTTATGAGTTTAATTGTCATCAATGCAGTATTGATTTTGAATTACTGATACGCGGTGGTGAAAAACCTGCTTGCCCAGAATGCAAAAGCCTGAAAGTCGATCGACAATTAAGCATTATCTCTACACCTAGCGCCCGTGGCGCGATCCAATCGGCACCTGAACGGTGTGAAATGCCTCGATGTTGTGGGGGCGGGTGCCAGTCGCAGAATTAAGCGATAGCTGACAACCGAACAATCAACCAACTTGGCTTAAATTCCACTCGAACTGCAGCCCCGGCAAGCATCGTCTCCCCCGGGATCCTCACCCGCTAGACAAGATCCACACTCCGCTCAAGGACGCTAAATCCAACGACATCGCGACACCAACTACTTGCGTAATTCACGAGTCAATTGCGAAAACGCTTCTTTCATCTTTTCATTCTGAAAAGGGCGAAGATCAGGCACCGAAAGTCCGCTGATGGAATCAAATGCCCGTCGACTGACAGCCATCAAAGCTGCCACGTCCTTACTCAACGCAACGGTCTTGTAAGTATTGGCGGCTGTTAAGATATTCTTTTTGCAATCCAGATTCGCCATCATCATCTGGTGTTTTTGTTGCGCTAACCCTTGCTTATAAAATACAGCAGCGCGATACGTCAAATCATTACTCATGATGTTGTTTCGCAAAACGGTCTCATCGCCACCAAGCTCAATTGCGCGTTTTGCCTCGTTGATATTTTGACGCGCCTTCTCCTGGAACTCATCCAGTTTCGGATAGTACTCGTTATCAACGCTCTCCACAAATTTTTCCTGAAGTCGAGAAACTGTCTTGAGCAGCATCAAGTAAACACCGTAATACTTTTTTGCAGCTTCAAGATCTTCACCCGATTCGTTGGTAAGCCGCTCCAGCTCAGCCGCGAACTGCTTTGCATTGTCAAAGATGATAGAAACGCGCACGAATTCATCACCGGTGATCGATTCCAACAAACTATCAATACTTTCTGGATCGAGCTTCATCCCAATCCGATTGAGGTCGGCAATCAATTGTTCCTTCTCCAGTCCAATCGAGTGTTCAGCCTGAACAATATCGTCTTGAGCCGTCGATATTTTCTTGTCATACCCTGACTTAGTCACGACCAACGGATTGTAAGTCTTATCGGGAGCAGAAACACGCTTGCGTTTATACACGGTAAGGTCGCGTCGAGTATCGGTGATTTTCTGTCGGAGATTCGCAATTTTGATGCGACGGTCGCTAATGCTCGAAATCCCCAGCGCCTCACCAGCAGCATCCAAGTATCCCTCGACTTTTCTTTCCTGAGATTCTTTGGTGCGACTCAAGAAATCATAAAACGCGAGATCGTCCTCCTCGGGCCGCCGCTGGGCATCGTCAAAAAGTTTCAATGCCGAGTCAAGTGACTCGTGGGCGTCTTCAAAGAACGCTTCAATATCTTTTTGTTCCTGCTTGCGAACCTCGTCAGATTGGCTGAAGCCAACGCACGGAAGGACCGTCAGCGCAATGAAGGTTGTTAGGAGCCAGGTGGTTTTTACCATTGTTTTCTCGTTACGAATTTTTCAGCCAACTTGCGACGAATTTTACCGTTCACCAAAATGATCGGCAAGTTTTTTGAAGTGTTCAGAAATTTGTAGGACTGCAGGTAATCCAACCAGATGGTATCGCGAAAATCCTCTCGAATTACCTGACATTTATCTATTCGTCACAATTGCACATAAATTGCCACTTTGTAAAAAAAACGACCGCAGGTTTTACCCTGCGGTCGGTCCAATCGCCCTCAGCTCGCAACTTGACCCGATTATTGGGCCAGTATTGGAGGTTCTGCTTCATTCAAGTCGACATTTACGGGATAAATGCGATGCCTGCGGTAACCAGTGCTTGCCGACGTGTGCCATCAAGACTGAAGGGAATCGGATCCTTAAGCCAAGGGGCACAGTTTCCAGGCCGGTAAAATCCAAGTGCATATTGGCACTCGTTGGCAGGCGTGATGGCTGACTGATAAGGAACGCTCACCAAACTCACGAAAAAGTGAGCCACCGAACGCACTGGCTGGGTAATAGGCCCATGCGAGTGTCCGTATCGTTCCAGCTGAATATTCTCAAAGAACAAAGGCTTGTGGCAAAGCGACGAAGCTTGCCAGGTAAACGTTTGTGGCACCCAGTTCCGAGTTGCACTTCCTTGATTGCCCACGCTGCAGACTTCAGGAAGTCGCCAATATTGAGAGATAGCCCCCCAATCAGCGTCGCAGAGTTTGGCATAAGGAATCTTAAGCATGCCGTTCTCTCCATCAATGATGACATACCCCCTTCGTAAATCAACCATCGAACCGGTAGCAATTACTCGTCCCTCTCGATCAGTCCAATCGCGAGAAACTGCAACATATTGATCTCGGAAGGAACTTGCTGGAGGGCTGATATCCAATGAAATATCGCGGATCGACCCCTTCAGCAGTTCGTTTCGGAACTCGGCACAAGTTTTTTCAATTGGCTTGGTTAGGAACTCTCGCGATGGCATTTCTTCATCCACCACCGACTGCCCAGCTCCGTTATTTAACTGAGCCGCTGACTCCGCTTCCAACTCGTTTTCCAATTGCTGAAGCCGTGCTTTTTCATCGTTAACCTTTTGGAGCGCCTCGTCTGTCGGCTCCTGAAACCCAGTTCCCGAACTCGACGAGCCTTGGTTGGGTATTAGCTCCTGCTGGTTTGGGGCACCGCCAAATTGATTCTTGAACGACTCTTCCGCTTCCTGGCGACGTTTCAAAATTGAAACTTGCTTGGTTGGTTTCCCTTGTTGATCGTATTGCTCACGAGGAAAGCGGGAGATTGGCGATGCTTGAGCCTGGAAGGGTTCCTGAACCGGGGTGGTCATTGCAACCTGCCGGACATCATTAACCCGAGATTGCATTGTATTTTGAATCCGTTGCTCCATCTCGAATGCATGTCGCAATTCAGATTCAGCTCTACTCGACCGACTCCTCGTCGGAGAGGTCCGGGCAATCCGTTGAGATTCTTGCGGCGAGTTCCGTTGGTGGAGCGCAGATTGAATGCGTTTTTTATGAGACGGCACTCTCCCCTCCGTCTTTTCCGAAAGTGTGGGGCTTTGCGGCACACTTTTAGATTTTCCAAGCAGTGCTTGGTAACGGGGCTTGGCCAAGAGTCTTTCAATTCTGTTCTGCAATCCAACCGGGCGTTCTTCGCCTAAAACGTAGGGATCACTGGGACCATGAATTTTTTGTTTCGGCATCATTGGAAAAACCCGCGGTGAACCTACCGCTTGAGCAGCTTGCTGTCCGAATGACACTGACTGCGTCAATTCAGCTTCTAACCGCCGATTTGCATCGGGCTGAATCGCACCAGCTTGCATCGCCGTTGTTCTGTAAGAGGAGATTGGCCGCTCCAAACTCGCCTGCTGTTTCATGGGAGATGGTTCGACAGAGACGTATTGATAAAGCGGTTGAGCTGGTTTTTGATTAGACGTTGGGTAGGCCTGGCTGATTTTTGCCGGAACAGCCTGCTGGTAGCCAGCTTGGCGAAGATGGGACTGCTCGAATCCTGTTGTTCTTGCTGCCGTCTCGTCGCTCAAACTCATCGTGACGCCTTGCGGCGCTGCATGAACTGGAGGTGTATAGGTTTGCCCCATCCGCTCAATTTTTGAAGGTTGGGATTTGTTTGGGTTGTTGGTTTTCTGGAATTGAGTCGCAACCGCCCGATAGTTTGCCGGTGGAACTGACACGGGCACTCCCCGTGAGGGATCGGCGATTGTTGAATTCCCGCCTTGTGCCTTGAGCATTTCCTGATAACCCAAGTGATGATCATAAGCTGTTTCGGCAAGATAAGCCTGTTGGGCGTTAAACGCTTTCTGAGCGAATTCGTTCGAAGCACCCTGCTCAATTTGAGCTCTAATCATCTGCTGTTTGAGAGCATCTGCGTGCTCGATCTTTTGTTGCAGCAGAGTCGCCGATAACCCCGGCGTGTCACCTGTCAAAATAGGTTTGCGAAATTCTTGGGCTGAAAGCTGTGACGAGAAAGCAATTAACAATCCACCAAAAATGCCAACGTATCCGACCGGCGTTATATGTCGTTTGGCGGCACGTGGCCCGCTAATGATCGGGAGAGGGGGAGTCCGAAGTGTAATTCGGAGATTCTTGAGTAATCGCAATATCATGGGGGTGGCTTTCTCTGACGCTCGCTGCGGAAACCTGAATAAATCTTGCATCGGTGCGTAATTGGTCGATAGTTTGCGTGCCGCAATAACCCATTCCAGCGCGCAAACCGCCTACCAGTTGGTAAACAAAATCACTTAGTGCCCCCTTAAAAGGAACGCGACCTTCAACTCCTTCAGGAACCAGTTTTCCTGGCCCGGCATCAGATTGTCGGTAACGTTCACTTGAACCCTTGGCCATTGCGCCAATCGAGCCCATACCGCGGTACACTTTAAAAGAGCGACCTTGGTACAAAATCGTTCGACCTGGGCTTTCGGCCAGCCCAGCAAATAAACCTCCGATCATCACGCAACTTGCACCCGCAGCAATCGCCTTGGTTACATCGCCTGAGTATCGAATTCCTCCGTCTGAAATAATTGGTGTGTCGTGTTCATCCGCAACCTTGGCTGCCTCGTACAGAGCAGTGATTTGAGGGACTCCAATCCCGCTGACCACTCGCGTCGTACAAATTGACCCAGGTCCAATTCCAATCTTCACGGCGTCGGCGCCGGCATCAATCAACGCTTTACAACCATCAGCAGTTGCGACGTTGCCAGCGACGACATCAATGTCCCACTTCGCTTTGATCGCTCGAACAGTCTCAATCACATTTTTCGAATGACCATGGGCACTATCGACGATCAACACATCAACATCTTCGTCGATGAGTCGTTGTGCACGATCCAAATCGTGAACACCGATCGCAGCACCAACTCGCAGACGCCCTTGACTGTCTTTGCAGGCATTGGGGAATCGACGCATCATGTCGATGTCACGGATCGTAATTAGTCCCTTTAGTTTCTTATCTTCGTCAATCAGTAAAAGCTTCTCCACCTTTTTTGCCGTTAAAACTTTCTCAGCTTCCTCAAGCGTTACATTTCCCGTAGCCGTCACAAGCGGTTCGCTTGTCATTACCTCGGAAACGGCAATATCAACGGTCTCCAGGAACCGCAAATCGCGACGCGTTAATATTCCTGCTAGCGTCCCATCAGACTGCACAATGGGGACTCCGGATACATTTTGCTCAGCCATTATCTCTTTGGCTTGGCCGACCGTTGCATCTGGCGGCAGCGTGACCGGATCGGCGATAATTCCATTGGCACTGCGTTTAACCCGATAGACCTCTTCAGCCTGAGTCTCCGCAAGCATGTTCTTGTGGATCACTCCGATCCCACCCACCTTGGCTAACCCGATTGCCATCGAGTGCTCGGTTACCGTGTCCATTGGAGAGCTAATCAAAGGAATATTGAGCGCAATTCGCTTGGTCAGCCGGGTCTTTACCGAGACTTCTGCTGGAACGACTTCACTGTATCTTGGCTCGATAAGAACGTCATCAAAAGTGATGGCGGTATGGCGAATTTTGTCCTGCATTTGAGTGCCTCAATTTCCAACGAATCGGATTCTGATCTGGATAGATGAAGCACCCCATTATGCGATTTTTGACTCCCTTTGACAATCAGGCGGCTAATTTCCCTTGGGATTGAGTTGTCTCTTCAAGGTTGGCTCTACGCGGGGTCGCGACTTGCTCGGACAAGTGCAGAAATAAGAAATGCTGAGCAATCCAACGGATGTCTGCCCGATGCAATTCCCTCGAATTTCCAAGTCAACCAAGGCTGTGCGTTTCGATCCTCCCTTAGCACTGCTTAAATGTTGGTTACAATTTAAGTATGGCCCGATCCCCAAAACCCAACGTACTTTCGGTAACCCGTCTGTCTCAGGCGATCAAATCCAAACTGAATGAGGAATTTACATCAGTTTGGGTGGGGGGGGAGATCTCGAGTGTGACGCAACCAAGTTCAGGGCACATTTATCTATCTCTCAAAGACAAAAACGCACAGATCAACGCGATCATTTGGAGAAGTGATGCTCAATCGCTCAAGTTTGAGCCAACCAATGGCCTTGAAGTCGTTTGTCGCGGTAGTGTTGATACCTACCCCCAGCGAGGCACCTATCAACTGATCATTAGGCAAATCCAGCCCAAAGGCATCGGCAGCCTCGAACTGGCGTTGAGACAACTGCGGCAAAAACTTTCCAACGAAGGACTCTTCGACGCGGAACGAAAAAAACAGCTCCCGCGATTTCCCAAACACATTGCAGTCGTCACAAGCCCGACCGGAGCCGCGATCCGGGATTTCCTTCAAGTCCTTGTACGCCGCTGGAACAAGATTCGCGTCACCGTCGTTCCGGCTAAAGTCCAAGGTGCTGGCTCAGCCGAAGAGGTCGCCGAAGCGATTCGACTTTGCGATGAAATGAGCGAGACTCCCGATGCGATCGTCGTCACCCGTGGTGGGGGGAGCATGGAAGATCTCTGGAGTTTTAATTCCGAAGTTGTTGTTCGC
This sequence comes from Mariniblastus sp., assembly GCA_029247405.1. Classification (GTDB taxonomy): domain Bacteria; phylum Planctomycetota; class Planctomycetia; order Pirellulales; family Pirellulaceae; genus Mariniblastus. The sequence continues at coordinate 16,490 of JAQWLH010000036.1, read as the reverse complement.
GCAATTGCTGATTCCACGATTCCCGTCATCTCAGGAGTTGGGCACGAAATCGATGTCACACTCGCGGATCTGGTCGCTGACGTTCGCGCTTTGACGCCCTCCGAAGCAGCTGAACGTTTGGTTCCAAAACTGTCGGACGTAACGGGATGGCTTGAATCGACTCACCAGCGAATGACCCTGTCACTAACCGGGAGCATTCGCCATGCTCGCCAGCAATTAGACGCACTTGCCTCGCGAACAGTGATCACTCAACCCCTGGACCGGATTCGCCAGTCAGCCATGGAAGTTGACTTCCTCGAAAGCCGAATGCACCGAGCGATATTTCAAAGAATCAACGGGCTTGATCAAGAGCTTAAGCAGATGGCAGCCAGAATGGACGCAATCAATCCGCTTTCCGTTCTCGCCCGCGGCTACAGCTTGACAACTGATTCAAGCGGTAATTTGCTACGTAGTTGTAACGCAGCGAAACCGGGCGATAAAATTACGACCCGAGTCGCTGATGGCGTGTTGACCAGTGTGGTCGATAACGTGACTTTTGAAAAACCTGAAACAAAACTGGATTGATAAATCGTTGTGGCTAAAAACAAAAAAACCAAGCCTGCTAAACCCAAGCCAGCCCAACCGTCTCTTTCGTTTGAAGAAGCACTAGAGCAGCTACGACAAACCGTCAGCCAACTCGAAAATGGCAATCAGACATTGAGCGAGTCTCTGGAATCCTACGAAGAAGGTGTCGCGAGCCTCAAGTTGTGTTACCAAACACTCAACGATGTGCAGCAGCGCATCGAGATGCTTGTTGAACTTGATGAAGAGGGGAACTTGATCACACGCCCCTTCGACAACACCGCTTCGGAGGAACTCGCCAGGGGCTCTCGTCGCTCAACTCGTCGGTCTAATGTGTCGTCTGAGACGTTGACAGATCCAGAAGAAGCCGAGGAGGATGGCGAAGATGACGCGGAAGAGCACGAGGGTGCCGACGACCCCAACTCGCTTTTTTAGGCAGCATTTCGTTGGCAGCTTCAAATGCACAGCGTTTCACGTAATTAGTCATCTTTCCTTCTTAAGCCTAACCCAGTCTTCTTTCTTCAACGGACTTAAACATATAGACGTTCGAATAGGTTCGACTTAAAATGAACGAAATCGCAAACCTAGCTCGCAAGACGTATGTTTTTGCGTGTTTTTCGACTACTTAGCATCTGCGACACTGAACGAATCGGTTAACCAACAGTGCCGTTTTCGGTTACCACCGATGCCCAATCAACCTTATAAGCAGTTTGATCATGCCTAAAATTGATAGTGATGTTGTACCTATTTTAGTGTTCATCGGTGCCGTGATGGCTGCCACTGGCGCTATGCAAGCTTGGATATTCTTCGAGCTGCTCATTTGACATGAGGATTTGTAGCTCGGCGAAAGCCTAGGAAGTTCCTTTTTGAACCATGAGCGGAGCAGGAGTCTTTTGACTGGGTCCTTTTCCGACGGGTTCCAAATTTGTTCGTTCTAGAACTTTGTCGGGATCCAATTAACCCTCGAATAACTTTGAAGTTTGGACCACCGTAGATGACCACCTCAGACGCGGCTCTGTTTCCTCCGGAAATCGAATCTTTCCGCGCACAGATCGATTCTCAACTTGAGGCATACTCTGACCTCGGATCGGATTGCCCCAGCCATTTGCGCGAGGCGATCCAGTATTGCCTGCTTGCGCCAGGAAAGAGAATCAGGCCTCTGCTTGTTTTGACGGCGGCCAGTTTGTGCAACGGAAAAATCGACAACGCGATGCCTTCAGCCTGCGCCGTTGAGATGATCCACAATTACTCGTTAATTCACGATGACCTCCCGGCGATGGATGATGACGAATTGCGACGGGGGCGAGCGACTTGTCACATTGCCTTTGACGAAGCAACCGCCATTTTGGCTGGGGATGCTTTGATTCCTCTGGCCTTTGAAATCATCTCGCGTGATACGCAACCCGCTGAGATTGCCATCAAATGTGTTAAAGCCCTAGCCAAGGCTTCTGGTCCATGCCAATTAGTGGGTGGCCAAGCCGATGATTTGAATCTTCAGTTTGCACCGGCTGACATCGAATCTCTCGAAAAAATCCACCGCCGCAAAACCGGCGCCTTACTTACCGCTTCGCTCGAATTGGGAGCTTTATCTGCCGGCGCCAGCGACGAACAGCGGAATAGTTTGGTAAATTACGGCAAACACCTCGGTTTAGCCTTCCAAATTGTCGATGATCTGTTGGATTTACGGGGATCCCAAGTCAAAATGGGAAAACGGACGGGGAAGGATGCAAAGTCCGGAAAGCAGACTTATCCAGCCGTTATCGGTGAACAAGCGAGTGTGCAGCGTGCACAGGAGATGGCGGATCAGGCCATCGCTTCGCTCGAGCCTTTCAAAGATGCCGCAACAGCTTTGGAATTACTTGCCCGATTCGTCGTGGGCCGAACCCACTGAAAGCAGAACCACTTTTTACAACATGTTCAATCATCCGTATTCGTTCGACGACATTGTGCTTAGGATGGTTAGTGTAAGTGTAACTGTCGTTTTCACGACCAGGATTTAATCATATGAAATTGTTGCCAACGATTCAGTCTCCTCATCAGCTTCATGGCATGACTTTGGCGGAACTCGAGCAAGTTGCTGCTGAGATTCGCGAGACCCTATGCAATTTGCTCAGTCTTCGAGCGGCCCACTTTGCGTCCAACCTGGGTGTTGTGGAACTCACGCTTGCCCTCCATAGCACGTATGACTTTCTCAAAGACCGACTCATCTGGGATACCGGGCACCAGATCTACCCACAGAAACTGATCACCGGTCGCTACGACGAGTTTCACACGATTCGCACCAAGGGCGGGTTGATGGGATACCCCAACCCGGAGGAAAGCGACTACGACCTCTTCATGACTGGACACGCCGGTTGCAGCGTATCGACCGCCGTTGGTCTGCGAAGTGGTGATGACATTCTTGGCAACACCGACAACTATTCAGTTGCGGTAATTGGTGACGGTGCTTTTCCCTCCGGGATTGTGATGGAAGCCATCAACAATGCGTCTGAGCTGAAAAGCAAAATGCTTGTTGTCCTGAATGACAATGAAATGTCAATTTGCCCGCGAGTTGGTGGAATTGCGAGTTATCTCGATCGGCTTCGTTCCAATAAATTCTACGCAGGTGTTAAAAATGAAGTCGTCAAAATGCTGGACAAAGTTCCAGTTCTTGGCGATCCGACGGAACGTTTACTATTCCAAATCAAAGAAGGCGTCAAAGCTGGCCTGCACGGCGGCATGATGTTTGAAGAATTTGGTTTTAAATATTTTGGGCCGATCGACGGCCATGACATTGGCGTCGTCAAGAAATATCTCAAGATGGTTCGAGAAATTGATGGCCCGGTGCTGCTCCACGTCATCACCAAAAAAGGGCACGGATTTTCTCCCGCCGCCGAAGACCCGGTTTACTTTCACACGCCTGCTCCGTTTGAAACAGCGGAGGACGGGCAAGCCATTCCCAAACCATCGGGATCGTCCAAGTCGTACACTAACCATGCCCGCGACGCCATCGCGGACCAAATGCGTCACAATGACAAAGTGACTGTCATTACTGCGGCGATGTGCCAAGGAAATAAACTTGAACCGGTTCGCGAAGAATTTCCCAATCGTTTTTTCGACGTCGGCATTTGCGAATCCCATGCGGTTGCATTTGCCGCTGGTCAAGCCAAGGTTGGACTTCGTCCGATCGTTGACATCTACAGCACATTCTTGCAACGCAGCTATGACCAAATATTCCAAGAAGTCTGCCTGCAAAAACTCCCCGTGACTTTCATGCTGGATCGAGGAGGCCTAACTGCCAACGATGGCCCGACGCACCATGGCACATTTGACTATGGATATATGCGGATTTTCCCAAACATGGTTGTCATGGCACCGGGTGATGCCAACGACATCGGGGCCATGCTGGACTTTAGCCTCAATCACGACACCGCTTGCTCGATTCGCTACCCCAAAACGGCGGCGACCGAGATTGGCCGAGACTTGCAACCAATTGAGCTTGGTAAATCCGAATGCATTTCTGAAGGCTCTGACGGCACGATCATTGCCTGCGGTGTGACGCTTGGTGCAGCCGTTGCTGCTGCTGAGATCCTCCGAGAAGAAGGCCTTGATGTGGGCGTGATCAATGCTCGATTTGTCAAACCAATTGATACTGAGATGATTCGTCAGGCATTGACCGACTCTTCTTTCGTTGTGACGGTCGAAGAAGCAATGTTAATGGGAGGGTTCGGAAGTGCACTTTTCGAAGCGGCCAACGAAATGCGAATTGACGCGTCTCACGTTTTTCGAATCGGTATTCCGGATGAATTTGTCGAACACCAAGACCGTAGCGAGGTTCTTGCTGCTCTAAAATTAGACGCTCCGGGTATCGCAGAGACTTGTCGAGAAGCGGCCCAACAAGTCAAATTGGGCAAAAAGGTCTCATAAGAACTAACCGAACGCCCGTCCATGACCGATTCAAATAAAACGAATCAATCCGTCAAAGCAATTTTGCTTGGATCGGGTGACCGACGTCCGAAAATTCTCTCCGAAATCGAGCGACTGCGACCCTTGATTTCGGAGATCGTTGAAATCGTCGGCGAAGATTTTTCTTACGAGGAAGACCTTTCCAACTGCGAAGCTGATATCGCGATTGTCCTCGGCGGTGACGGCTCTATCCTCCGTGCAGCCAAACAGATGGGACGACACCAGATTCCTGTGCTCGGATTGAATCTTGGTAAACTTGGCTTCCTCGCCGACATTCACCCAGATGAGATCGTCGAGGCGTTGCAAAACGTGGTCAACGGAAATTATCAACTCGTTAACCACTTGATGATTCGTTGCCAGATTTTCCGAGGTGACAAATTGGTCTCCGACGAGATTGGCTTGAACGAAATCGCGATTCTTGGTGGCCCCCCATTCGACATTCAACAGATTGATCTTTATGTCGACGATGAACATGCAACTTCCTACCTCTGCGATGGCTTGATCATCAGCACACCCATCGGATCGACGGCTCATAATCTCTCGGCTGGTGGACCGATTTTGCGGAAAAACCTTCAAGCATTTGTCATTTCGCCTATCAGTCCGCACACGCTGACGGTGCGTCCGGTGGTCGACACAGCCGATCGCACCTACGAAATCGTTGTCAGCAAGCCCAACGGGTCGACCTGTGCGGTACTTGATGGACAAGTTCTGTCACCGATTACAGAAAATGATCGGGTCCATATTTGCCGCGCTGAACCAGTCTTTCAAATGGTTCAAGTAGCTGGAAATAGTTACTACCGCATGCTGCGAGAAAAACTCGGCTGGAGTGGGAAATTTTAGTTCTCACCCAACGAATGCAGGATCCCCAACTGGCCCCTCGACACCCCGTCTGATCGGGGTAAATCCCCCAAGTTTGCCAGCACCCGCTGCAATCAACATTGATTCAGACCCCGGAAATTCGCTAGTATCCCGGTTCATTCAATTACTGCTTGAATCGTTGGGCGCCTCAAAATGAAGATGTTTGAAAAATCTCTTGTCCTGTTTTTATTATTTGCTTTCGGCCTTTGTGTCAGCTCAAACGCGCAAACAACAAAGCAAAAAACTTCTGCAGCTGATCGCATTTCGCGAGTGACCAATAAAATGCAGAAGCAACAACGCTACAAGTTGGTTTACAAACTTGAAAAAGGCGAAGAAATTCAATTCACGACCGAGCAGTCGGTCGCGACGAAATTTCAAATGGCGGGCGCATTGGAAGAATCATCCTCGCGAAGCGCTTCGACCAAGACCTGGAAAGTCATTAACATCGACCAACTGGGCAACATCACCTTTTCATTGACACTTGACGATATCAATATGTGGCAAAAGACCCAGCCATTGCCCGTAGATCCTGAAGCAACTCCGATTGAACCAGTGTCATACAACAGCCGCACAGACAAAACGGTTCCAGATGAATATAAGGTCGTTGCCCAGTCAATTGGCAAGACTTTGGCGGTATTTTCAGTAGCCCCCCACGGCAAAGTCCTCAACCGAACTTCGAATCTTCGAGAAAGCAATTTCGGTGTGGGTAAAGTGACGATTCCACTGCCCGAACAAGCGATCCCAGTTGGCCACACTTGGAATGTTCCCACGATTCTCGAGGCAACCGATGAGCACGGAAAAAACCTGCAACTGAAAGCTCGTGTTCGTTATGAACTGGCTCGCGTCAAAGGCCAAACAGCTTACATTCGATTCAAAACGGAAATTCTAACCCCGATCACCAGTGAAAAAGTCAGATCGACAGTCATGCAAAAAATGACAAAGGGTGAAATTGCATTCGACATCGAAAAGGGACGCCCCCTACTCAAGCAAGTCCGTTGGAACGAAAAGGCACAGGGATTTGAAGGCCCCGACAGCTTCTTGGAATATGTCGGTAAAATGACCGAAAAGCTAGTTATCACGCCTGGTTCCACCGCCAAGAACGCCGGTTTGCTGGCTCCCATTGATGGCGAGGTCGCTAAAAAACCAGTCGATATCAAAACTCGCGACGGCAAGCCAATCATGCGAAAATAAGCTCCGGCAATTCCAAAACCCGCTTTCACATCAGTTTTCGACCCAGCCGAGGATGGATCGGGCAGCATTTGAATTGAATTGGCTTTGGCATGTTGCCCCACGAGATGGCATCAAATTTCCCGGCGTTTCTTGAGCTTCATTGACGCGGCAACTTACCTTTCAAATTGGTGTCCGGCCGCTGTCTCCACGCCGGTTCGCCAATTAAACTCAGGTTATGGTGGAATCAGAATCTCAACCCAGCTCCATTTTTTATTATCTGTGGCTGATTATTCTGATCACTGTCGGGATAGTTCTGTTTCTTATTATCCCCGCGACCCAAACTGATCGCAACGTTGCCGCTCGCACCGTGCTACTTGGCCTGAGCGCATCTATGGTGGCGATCCCAATTGGCGGACTAATCGCATGGGTGTGTAGGAGCCGCGGAATGGTGGGGCGCAGCATGCTATTAGCGACCATTGCAATGTTAATGGTCCCCATGTTTATCCACGTCAGCGCGTGGGATGCGGCGTTCGGAAAACTGGGCTGGCTCACGTCAAGCCAAGGTCAAGTCCTTGTCCCATTGGTCTCCGGATGGACGGCGGCAGTCTGGATCCATGGCATTGCCGCCGCTCCCCAGGTTGCCTTGATCCTGTTGATTGGCATGAGCATCGGTAGCCGAGATTTCGAAGAACAAGCCTTACTCGACACTTCCTCCGCAGGTGTTTTTTGGCACGTCACGTTTAAACGGCTTTGGCCTTTATTGATTCTTTCAACAATTTGGATCACCGTTTCCTGTGCTCGAGAGATTGCCGTTACTGACATCTATCAAATTGGAACGCTGGCCGAGCAGATTTACCTTGGGTATTCACTTGGCATTAATTCGGTCGGTGGTAACTGGTCCCCTAACCAGCTTGCCGAGGCCGGTGAGATTGGCCCTCGTCTGACGATTGCCATCATTGCCTGGTTAACCTTGATTTCAATATTCCTGTTTATCAAGCTAACAGACATTGAATACGAGTCCCATCAAATTCAACCGCAACAGTCGCGCCGAGCCACTTGGAAACAAAATCTGACCGGCATTCTTGTACTGATGACACTCGTCGGCGTACCGATTGGAAATGTGATTTTGCGAGCCTGCTTTTTCGTTCGCCCCATCAATGGCGTTGCGACTCAAAGCTATTCGATTGGCCAACTGTTTGCCGCGGTCAAGAAATCAACATTTGATTATCAGGATGAGTTTATGTGGTCGGGTTTGATCGCGTTGACCTCTGCGACATTAATTCTTGCAATCGCCACCCTATTTGCCTGGACCGCTCGTCAGTCACGACGACTTCAGGTCGTGTTCGCAATCTCTTTGGCAATCACCTGTGCAGCTCCAGGACCCTACATTGGAACATTTCTTTCGGGGCTATTCTCGAATCTTGAAAATGGCACCTTTCTCCACTGGCTTTACAACTACACGATCGCCGCCCCCGTTTTGGCGAACTTCCTTTTCTGTTGGCCTTTCGGAGCGCTAATCGTTTGGTTTGTCTTTCGCAAAATCCCGAGTGACTCAATGGAAAATGCAATTGTCGAAGGGGCAGGGTGGTCCACGCGTTTTCTTCAGTTTGGAATTGCCGCAAATAAGTATGCAATCATCGGCTGTTGGCTCATTTCGTTTGCCTTCTGCTTTGGCGAACTGTCCGCCTCGCATATCGTCCGGCCAGCCGGGATGGACACAGTACCTCGAAAAATGCTGGGCGATCTGCACGCCGGAGTGAATGAAATGACAGCTGGGATCACAATCGTTACGGCCTCCACCATTGTCTTCATTTCTTTGGTTGGCTGGACGCTTATTTGGTTGAATCGTTCCCATAATGGCCGAAAATAAGAATACCGTTTCAGCCGTTTTTTTGAAGGCGAATCCGGTGGCAAAACAATCTGGAAACCCCATGCGTTTATTTTTAACTTCCATCATCATCTTCCTCTCGCTTGTGGGTCCGACCCACGCCGACCAACTGACATTGGAGATCAGCGGAACAACGGTAGAGCTGGAAGGCGAGATCCTGATCGAAGCCGAAGATAAGAGTCTCTACTTCCGTCAAAACACAGGAAAAATCTGGTTTGTTCAACCAGAACAGATTCGAAATAAAGTTGATGACGATTCAGAGGTCAAGCCAATCTCCAAGAAGGATCTTGGTAAACAACTGCTTAAAGAGCTTCCCCGAGGCTTCCGAACCTACGAGACCAAGCATTACGTAATCGCATATCAGACCGGGGTGGACTATGCGCGTTGGATCGGCGGACTCTACGAATCTCGGCTCTATCATGCGTTCGAAAAATTTTGGGAGAAACGGAAAAAGTTCAAGTTAACGGATCCCCAATACCCCTTGGTTGTCATTGTGTTTGCGTCTCGGGCTCAATACCAACAATACGTGGATCGAGAATTGGGGCCCGGACAAAACATGATTGCCTACTACAACATTCAATCGAACCGCATCGCAATGTTCGACTTGACCGCCGACCAACGCAATCCCAACCAGCCCATGAACGACCGGCGTATTGAAGAAGTTTTGCGAAACCCGGCCGCGGTCCCCATGGTTGCCACGATGATTCACGAAGCAACTCATCAATTAATTTTCAATCGCGGTATGCAGACCCGATTTGCCGAATCGCCCTTGTGGCTCAACGAAGGCTTGGCGATGTTTTTCGAGGCTCCGAAACTGGGAAGCCGACGCGGCTGGACTGCACCGGGTGAGATATTTGAGCAGCGGTTGATTCAATTTCGAAAATCACTTCAAAACCGGCCCTCCGACTCACTGCAAACGCTCATTTCAAATGATGATCGTTTAAGAGAACAGACCACTGCTCTGGAAGCCTACGCGGAAGCTTGGGCGCTGAACCATTTCCTTGTGAACCGCCGCGCGAAAGAATTGGTGGCCTACCTGACACATCTTTCAAGAAAAAAGGCACTCGTCGAAGACTCCCAAGAGAAACGGCTTGCCGAGTTTAAACAATTCTTTGGCGACGACTTGAAGGCCCTGGACGCCGAATTCGTCAAGTACATCCTGAACCTTAAATAGTTTTTCTTATCCGAATCCATTAAAACGAAAATTCAATTTTTTGAATTTCGTTCTTACGGAGGAAGATTGATAGGGACTCTTCCGCGGTCAGTTCGCATCCGTCACGCGAATCCTGCTTGTCAGAAGAAATTATCCGCAAGCTGGCGGTTCCGGCTTCTTTTGTTTTGTCAAAGACGACCGGCACCTGGCAAATCGTAAAAGCGAAAGTGCCGGGCATCAGCGAAATACTGTTCTCATTGCCACTGAGATCGTAATAACAAAATTCACTTGGAATCGTTAAAAACTCTTCCTGCTCAACCATCGAAGGCTCAAAAGCAAGTTTACCGTTTCGTATGCGAACACCGATCTCGGCCAGTCGGGCGAGGATATCTTCTTTGACTTGCCCCGTCATGCCTGGCTGTTGAGCGCCTGCATGCCCCGGCGTGTGAGAATAAGGATCTGTTGGAAAAGCTCCGTAAGACCGGGCAGTTGACTCCACACCTAATCCGTCTCGAATCTCACGATAATGAGCCTTTAGCTTTTCAACCACTTCAGCCGAGGCCCCGGATTCAACTGCCCAGGCATAGTTTTCCTGAACGGCTAAAGCCAATTTGGAGACCATATGCCAGTACACACTTCCCAATCCCTCGTAGCCGAAGAACGTCCCGGAACGACCGGTAAATTGGCGGTGGTTAAAAGTGGTCTCAAAGATCTGAACAAGTGAATCAGATTCAGCATCAATTAACTCACGGTACTTTGCATTGCCGTTTGCTAACTCCGTCAATCGCGCCGTCAGATCGCCCGAATTTCTAAAATCTCCGTTGAATCGCACATTTCCCTTGGCGTCCAAAGTGACGATTTGACGGTCACCGGCGTCCAACAAGGTTCTGATCAATTCGGAGTCCTTTACCGATGTCGCGCTGACGACGTTCTTTTCCATAAACCGCGGCAAATTTCGGTCGGGATAAAGCAAGTAGGTACCAATATCTGCGCGATAAATCGCACTACTTCGGAGCGCTTCCAACGCTTCGACACATTCTTTAGGCGAGAGTGTCCTTGAACTCAAAGCCGCTACTTGGCCCTCAAGCATTTCGTAAAGATGCTCGACCTTGAGTCCCTCATCTTGAAATTCAAGCAAATTGTACGCATGAAACAACCCGTCCTGCCGTTGATTGTCACGAATTGTCTGGTCAAGAACTTCGATGCAACACTCAGCAAAATCGACGATCCCTGAAGCTTGCAGGTCGCCACGCTCACCGCTGAACTTTTGGGCGTAAAGTTTCCCCCGATAAGCACAACCTGCCGTTTGGAGCTGATCCACAAATTGACGCCGTTGAGCATCTCCAAAACCCGAATCCGCAGGGTAACCACTTGATTCAAGAATTCGAGCCACCGAATCAAAAAGCTGAATCACCTCAACACTAAAACTGAATGACTCAACCCCCGATGCCTTTACCGCGTCGGCAAGCATGGCAAAATATCGTCGCAAATAACAAACGGTGACGACTGACAATCCATTTCCGACCAACGCGTTATTGGCGTCGTTCCATTCCGGCCTCTGGGTGTTAAGCCAAATCCCGCCGCCTGGAATGAAATTAGACATTTTGATCAGTGCCGGCAGGACCAGTTTCTCCATCAGGCAAACCCGTTGGATTTCACCGGATTGGTTTACCAACAATTGGCCGTCAAAACCAATTTTGGCGACGCGTTCCTCAATTGCGGATTCCGCTTCTAAGTCATAAGTAATGGTCGAATTGGCATCTTTCAAAATTGCTTCGTAGTCTGCTATTCGATAAGGAACGTCAGCATAAACACCTGATTCCAACACAAGTAACTTCTGAAACTTTTCAGGAAAATAATCTCGTGACCATTCGAGCAATTTGGCAAGGTAAATAATCTGATGGTCGCCCCAGTACCCAATATTGGCCCAAGGATCCTCTGAATCAGGCTTTTCCCAGTCAAAGCCGCTTTTGTTGATTCGATAGGGGTTGTAACCGTCAGCGGTGGAAGCGTTCACAAAACGCAGCACCATCGCATTAAAAAACAACGGATAGGAAACTCCGACAGCTTCCCAATTTTGAAAGATGTCTCGCCAATTGCCCTGATAGTCCAAACGTTGCGAGCCATCCTCATTTTTCAGGTCAATGGAGAACTTGTTCCAGGGTCGACTTGGATCTCCATGGCGACGACCAAAAGTGAAGGGAAGGTATTCGTTCGCAATCCGAATCAAATCCGCATCGCCCGTTACTTCAATCGTTTTAACCAGTTCGTCAAATGACAATTCAGTGCTTGCCAATTTGTCGAGACACTCCTTGTTGGCTTCGTAGATCACTTGATTTCGACTCTTGATATGCGAGACCACGTCTGAGCCGGGAACACAATAGCCATGCAGGGGAGTTCCTCCCCGCATCAAGTTAAACACAACATTGGACTGATGCCGCTGAGTTCGAACAGGCCTTCCACCCACCTGAATCCCGTCTGCAGCTCCAACGAGCTTCCTCAGTTGATCTTCACCGGCCACAATATCGGCGCGAACCGCATTCAAAACCTCTTCAGACTCGATCTTTTTTTCCAAGTTGGAAACATCGGTTTGATCCAAACCAACATCAGCGCCAATCGTCCACGCCTGCTTTCCCCCCGCACTCAGGTTGAATGAAGAAGTCACGAGGTATGACCCGCGTCGACCTCGCAAATCCATTTCGGATTGGGTGGAAATTCCCGCTTGAAAATTCTCAAGTTGTTGCTCGCCAAGCAACACCTGCGAATCAGCCAGGCCTTTGTGCCAAACGACCGTTGCTCTCAGGCCCTCACTTGGTTCAGCACGATCCGTTGGCACGGAGCTGAGGTAATAAACCCCAATGTTTGACTCCGTCAGCAATTCGGATTTCTTAAAAGCGTCACCAAGATTGCTGTAACGCATCTGAAACATCTCATCAATGCCGGACGGCATGATATTACACACGCCATCAAGCACTGAAACGTCAATCGGTTTGTCAGAGAGATTCAAGATTTGGCTTTGACGAATAAACCCAAATTCATCACTGAATTCCCAGCTGTACCGAAATGTCAGGTTTAACACCTGATTGACTTCTTCGAAATAAATCCGGCTTCCTAAATAATTTTTGTACAGGTTGCGTGAACAGCCCGCTGCCGGATCCAGCCCTTTAAACGGTTGCCAATTTACCGAATTCCCTGTCTCGCTTTCGCAGCGAATAATCGTTTTGGGACCCGCGGAATGCTGCAGATCAATTAATTTGTCGGACGAGTAATAGGGAAATAACGCGTTGCCGGCATGTTGACGCCCGGCGGTCAAAGCTCCGTTACTGGCGACAAACATCCAGTGGTTCGATGAACCCACCAGTGACATCAGAAAGGGCGGCATTTGATGTGAGTTTGAAATGCGAAAACAGAGCTCTCCATCCACTTCAACATACGACTCATGTTGTGAGAGCTTGGTCAAATTGCTTCTATAATTGTTCAAGATTGTTTGGCTTTCAATAAAAAGCCACCCTTAAATGAAGGCCTACAAATATCTGCGGTTCAGATTCTACTCGGGCTTATTTTTTTGCTTTACGAGCAAGTAATTCCGTTTCGATACGAGCCATCAACTGCGGCGAAATATCGTAAAAGACCATTGCAATACACGCGCAAAACAGAAAGGCTCCCGGCAAGACACTCATCATTACAATGATGCCATTGATTGTTTCGGGCGACTGCACCTGTGCGACCATTGTTACGGTACCTTCGATCTGCTTTTCGACGGGAGGAACAAACCCAATGGTCGCAAGCGTCCATCCCGGCACGGCCGCTCCGAGGGCACTCCCCAGTTTCTGAGAAAACGTCGCTGCCGCAAATACGAGCCCTGTCGCACGTCGATGATTGAGCCATTCCGAATAGTCCGCCACATCGGCGTACATCGCCCAGAGCAAAATCGGCATCGGACCAGTGATGAACGAACCAATGATGTGAAGCGTGTACATTGCTGAGATCTGCTCTTTGCTCAGCATGTAAAAACCAGCCATGCAAACTGAGTTGACGAACATCACCAGAATCAGCAACATCTTGTTGCCAAAAATTTTGACCAACTGCTTCGTGAAAAACATTCCCGCAATGCTTGCTATCGTTCCGGCAACCAAAAAGTTCCCAAACTCGGCATCAAGAAAATATTTGAAGTAGTAAACCGTCGCCGTTCCTCGGGTCCAGCCAGCGAGGATTTGAAACAAACCAACAAACAGCAAAACAATCCACGGACGATTGCGAAGCAAATCTGCCACATCACGTCGAAAAGTTGACTTTTGCTTGGGATCCGGAAGTACACGTTCCTTGGTGGTCAAAAACGTAATCGTAAAAAGCACGATAGCGGCAAGGGCATAACACACCACAGTCCAGAAAAAACCGGCCTGTTGATTAATCACATCAGTGGCCACCCCGTCCACCATGACAGTTCCGCTTTTCCCAAAGAACTTGATCAGGGGCTCAGTAAACTTTTGGACAATCAAACCGCCAAAGAAAGCGAGCACGAATCGAAACGTCGAAACAGACGTTCTTTCGAGCGAGTTCGACGAAATAACTCCCATCAGTGCGCCATACGGAATGTTGATGGCCGTATATGCCATGAACACAAGCGTGTAGGTAATGTAGGCGTAGACCAATTTTCCCGTAGGAGAGAAATCGGGCGTATAAAATGTCAGCATTCCAGTGACGGCAAACGGAATCGACATCCAAATCAAATAAGGCCGGAAGCGTCCCCAAGCTGTCTTGGTTCTGTCCGAAATGAAACCGACAAGCGGATCATTGACGGCATCCCAGATCTTGGTGACAAAAAACATGGTTCCAGCCGATGCGGCAGAGATGCCAAAAACATCGGTGTAGAACAGTAATTGGAAATACTCAAATAATTTCCAATATAAATTCGACGCCGTATCGCCAAGGCCGTAGCCAATTTTCTCCTTGATAGAAATCGAATCTGTGGCCGAAGAAGTCGGTGTATCGTGTGAACTTGAGTCGGAAGGTGGCATTTCGCTCATGACTTTCCAGTATTGGTTATAATCCGAACATGGACCTATCGGACATGTTTGGGACCGGTTTCAAGACGGTTTTTTACAGCATGATGTAGTATAGGCTGTTTTGCAATCGCTTAAATCGAACTAATGGGGATTAATATCTCGCCAGACCGGAATTAAATGGGGTATTCCTTGCGAAAACGTTACGTAACGCCTGTTATCATGCTGGCGAGGAAAAAATGAGCAAAAAGAAAATTACGATTCAAGATATCGCTGGGACGGCAAGCGTATCCAAAAGCACGGTTTCGCGTGTACTCAACGGCACCACTCCTGTCGCCGAGGACAAGCGGCTGGCCGTGATGGAGGCGATGAAGGCGCTTGATTACAAACCTAACGTTTTTGCTCGCAGTTTAGCGGGCGGAAAAACGATGACCATCGGGATTGTCACCGAAAACATCGGCTCACCTTTTTATGATTCAGTCACACAGGGTGTCATGAAAGGGCTTAATTCGACCGAGTATACGCCGATTATCGCGGACGGGCAGTGGCAGCCAAAACTGGAGCGGATCGCAATTTCAACCTTGGTCGACCGGCAGGTCGATGGTTTGGTGATGGTGGGCGGGTTGCTTGACTCGGAAGCACTTGATGAATTTCGGCAAGAAACCCCGATCGTGATAGTCGCTCGCTCCCTTCCGGGCTGGGAAAATGAGAGCATTACGATCGACAATCTTGCTGCCGCCAAATCAGCAACCAATCATTTAATTGAGAATAGGCACCGTGAAATAGCCCACATTATGGGAGATCAAACCCACCAAGACGCTAAAGACCGGTACCAAGGCTACAAAGCTGCGATGCGAGAAGCCAACCTACCACTGTCAGACCACCTGTTTGTTCAAGGTAACTTTGAGAGTCAATCTGGGGTGAACGCGATTGAGACGCTTTTACGCCGGGAAAAACCTTTTACGGCGATATTCGCCGCCAACGACCAAATGGCGATCGGGGCGAGATTGGCCCTCTACCGAGCCAACATCCGAGTTCCCCAAGATGTCTCAATCATTGGCTTCGACAACCAATCCGAATCTGCTTACTCGACTCCACCGTTAACCACCGTGAATCAACCGGCTGCTGACATGGGGGTCGCCGCTTCGAGAATGTTGATTGGCAAGATTACCAACAAACCGGTAGAGATCCCCACATTTTCTGCCGAATTAATCCTTCGTGAATCGGTTGCCCGGATCGACTAAAGCGATTTTAGCTCTTTCCCCAACAAAACTGGGGTGACTCGATTTTGATCGAATGATATCGCCGTCACTTTGTCGCTTAACTTGCGTGGCCCAGACTGAGGCGAGTATCATGTAGAGAGAAGCAATCAACGTAATTCGGAGCAAAGAATGACATCGTCCCCCAATTCCAAGTCAAAACCTGATCGCCGAGGTTTCATCTCAACCTCGGGGAAAATTGCAGCTGCCAGTGTGATCGGTACGACTCTCACCCCCTCCGCCTCCTTTGGCTACCATAACAGCGTTAACGACAAACTTAAGATTGGCCTGATAGGATGTGGCGGGCGAGGCACTGGAGCCGTTTTAAACGCCTGCAATGCTGATTCAAACTCAGAGGTAACAGCCTTAGCTGACGCCTTCATGGACCGCATCAACTCTTGTGCGAAATCCCTCAAAGGTCAACTGAATGACCGATTTGCCGTCGCTGAAGATCATAAATTCGATGGCATTGATTGCTACAAAAAGCTTTGTGCGACAGATGTGGATGTCGTTCTGCTGGCAACCCCCCCGTACTTTCGCCCCACTCAACTCAAGGCTGCCGTTGATGCAGGTAAGCATGTCTTTTGCGAAAAGCCGGTTGGTGTTGATGTCCCTGGAGTTCGCTCTGTCATGGAATCCTGCAAAAAGGCGGC
>JAQWLH010000033.1 GCA_029247405.1 Mariniblastus sp. | reverse complement strand
CAAAATAACCACGTTGGCAGTTCACCCGCCCGGCCAACCGCCTCAGTCACCACTTGATCGTCAAGCGACGAAGAGGTCGAAGGGTGCATTGCCAGTCCTACCAAACATGCCCCGACGGCGATGCATTGAAAACCCATTTTCAGCTTGCCCGCCATCTTGGCCGAAAAATCCCCCCCCGCACCTTCAATCATCGAACGCAACACGGTCACCAACAGTTCCCGGCCGACCACAACTACGGCCATCCAGCCCGCAATCTTTGCGTACCATTGGAAATCAGGATTCATCTCCACTGCCAACAGAATGTAAGCACCACAAATCAAGATTTTGTCACAAAACGGGTCAAGCACTCGACCCAATTTGGTGACCATATTGTATTTTCTTGCGTACCAGCCATCGACCCAATCGGTTCCAGCGGCAACGACAAACACAACCAAAGCTGCCCAATAAAACGTCAATGGAATCAAAGCAAAAAAGACGAATGCCAACCCCAACCGAGCGGCTGAAATTTTGTTTGGCACATTAAAAATTTGATCGACTGAATTGTTTTTGTCTTCTAAGTTCATGATAGATTTCGTTAAATGGCCGTCGTCCGTTTCAAATTATCGTGGCGAAATTGGTTCGATCATTTTACTGTTCAGCTTTCCCCATTTCTCCAAAAGCTCACGCTTCTTTTTAGGAAGCACCGAGCTTAACTCATTCTTCTCCTCTAAGTCAGCTGACAAGTCGTACAACTCCCAAGATTTTTGCTGTTTGTTGCGTTGATTAGACAGCAGGTCATAATTTTTAACGCGAATCGCCGCTCGTGCTCCAATCCGCCAGAGGAATTGCTCATGAGGCAGTGCTTTTTGTTCTCTTGTTTAATGAGGCATCAAATTGACGCCATCATACGTGTTTCGAGAGTCTAGTTTCACCGCAGGGGAAGCCTTCGGAGGAGGCTTCGTATTTTGCACCTATCGGATTGAATTTATATCGGAACCTGGTTTGCATCCGCCCCGTCATCCAACCTGATAGCGAGGCACGGCAAAACGGTGACGTGACGTTATGTAAATCAAACTCCGGTTTTTGCGATTGAGCCAATCAGCAGTAAGGGAATCTCATGATTGCTCCGGCAGCCATGATCTCCGGCAGCCATGATCGTCTCCGATTAAAGGGAGGACATCAGGAAGTCGATTTTAACTCTTAACGATTGCGGCGGTCGAAATTGAACTCCCAACGCCAACCAGGACAAGGGCCACACCACGCAGGCAGGTGGCACTATCCAAAGGTATCATTGATATCTCAAACGGCTCGCTGATCGAAATCGCAGGGAATGGGCATGCCTGAACCAGATTTCTGAAGCAAAACCCAACCAGCAACTGGCACTCAGAGCTTAGCCAAATACAAGATCACCCTCATTCAAGTAAAATAGAATTCACCATGGACGATTTTTTAAACATACTCGTGAATCTCAAACCCGTCCCTTTGCTCGCAATATAACCAGCACGGGAGAGAGCATAATCGCTTCATGCCCCCGCAAGATACCCATTAACATTACCTCTTGATAAAACTTATCCGCTTGCAATCGATCAGCTGTTACCAGAAAAAAGAAAACATGCGCCAGACAACCACTTTGCCAATTCTTGTCATCATGCTTGCGTTGATTTTGCCCATGGTCACAGGGCAGGAAACGGGAGCGAGAAATCATGACGATTTGTTCTTTGGCGAAGTCCCACCAGGATTCGGACAACTAGAAAAGGCGCCTAAACTATTTAGCGCTGGGAAAGATGAACAGGGTCGAGAGTTCTATCTCAATGGGCAATTGGCCACCGGGAAAAAACTAATCCTGACGGCAAGCAACGGATTTTTTGACAAGGGCATCTGCCGTGCTTTTGGCGAATCTTCGCTGCCCAAAATCGGAGACGACGATCTTATCAAACCAAATTTTGCGTTTCTTGGTCAGTGGAAAAAAACTAAAGGGACCATTCGTTGGCACATCTGGCTGTCACGCCCCGGGCAGGTCAAGCTTAACCTCAATATGCGCGTCCTCAAACACGAGGCCGGCTCGATGCTAACGGTGTCATTGGCCGGCAAATCCCAGACAGTCAAGACGGTTGAATCGGCGCCAAGCAAGCCGCAGCCCTCGAATTTAGTCTTCGAAGTTGCTGAGCCCGGCGAGCATGAAATTGTCTTGTCGGCAACAAAAATCAAAGCCCCCAAGTCAGGAATCGGTGAGGTGCACACGATTGATTTATACGGGCCAGCGATTGATAACGCCCAACTGTTACGTGCTCGCTGGCGCCCGGCAGCTGTTCACGGCAGTTACTCAAGCTCCACGTCAAAACGCAGCAAGATGTGGGTAATGACCACGCGAAGCGCTTGTGATTTTAATAGCTACTCCCCCATCACAACTCCCTTTGGTTATTTTGGCACGTCCTTTCAAGCCGACCGCCGATCCAGCGGTGAATTCAATTTTTCAATGTGGGCGGCTGGCAGGCAGGGAAAAACTCCCCCGCTTGAACAAATGCCTCACCTCCTGGCTGCCGGATCACCCCAAGCAGAATTCAGTGGATTTGGACATGAAGGTTCGGGGGTCAAATTGAGAGGCTGGACTCCAATGCCTGATCGCCCCTCGACATGCATTCAAGCACTTCGGGTCGAGTCCGATGGAAATTACGATACTTACTACGGCTATTTCTGGGATCATCCAAGCGATTGCTGGAAACTGTTTGCGGTGGGCCGAAAGTGGAATGACGGCAAACCTAAAGAACACCTCTCACCTGGCTCGTTTTGTGAAATCCCAGGGCCGCCACACCTGCAACGATCAGGAGACCAAATTCGAGAGGTCCGTCGGAGAGGATGGCATTGGGGAAATGACAAAAAATGGCATCCCATGGATGAATTTAATTGCAAATCAAAAAACGCCGCCAACAAACGCTGGTACACCACCCAAGACGGTCAGTTTGCCATGGGGACTGGTGGAATGCGTTTTTACATTTTCGAGCCACCTTCCGCACCGGCAAGGCCAAACGCGTTGCCAGAATTTCTTCAACCCTCAACCACTGAACAGCTTTTTCGACTACCCGCAGATACAAAAGAGATCACGACAAGCCAAGTTTCAAACAACTCAGCGATTATTAATCTCTCAATGGCACGCGTGGGGAAAAATGCACGCGCCGAAGTTTACTACGGAGAAAACGATTGTCTGACATTTGTAAAACGTGAGCTTCACGGGACTGAACGTAATTCAGCAATCAGCCAATCCACACAAGCCAGCGATCGTTCCTGGTCAAACCAGCGCAAAATCAATTCACTCAAGGACGGCAAAAACCAAATCAAACTTTTTGGGTTAAAACCTAACACTAATTATTTCTTCCGGATTCTGGTCACAAACGACGCTGGGCAAGTCTGGTCGTTTCAAACTCTGACCTTTCGCACGACACGTTAGCCAACTCACTGAATTGGAAATTCCGATCGAAACATTGGTTGGAAGCAAACAAACAGCATCCCTCCAGCCGCCTGCTGCCAATTTTAAACAGTTGTCAACTTGTGAACCACCGTCATTCAAAAAGCCATCAACTTTGACAATGTGTCAATGGAGAGAACCACGATCAATTTCCTTTTGCCGTCGGCTTGAATAATCAGGCTGAATTGGACATCATGACGAACCGAAGGGAACGTACAGACGGGAAACGCATCTCAAGATCAACACGAGCCTCAGAGCCGTCGCATGCTCTCGCAAAAAAAAACCTTACACGGGATCCGACATTCCCGTTGGGTAATAACCAAAGACAGCTCTTCAACTAGCAACCAAATTTTTTACTCTGCAGAACTAACGAATGAATTTACAACAATTTAAGCAAACCCTGGCTGACAACCCCGAACTGGAAATCCAGCTCAAGTTTGCCAGCGGCGATTCAATGGCTCCCCATTTCCACATCACCGAGATCGGTAAAGTCACCAAAGATTTTGTGGACTGTGGCGGCACGCGACGCGTGACCGAAGCCTGCGTGCTGCAAACTCTCGTTGCCAACGACACAGACCATCGCTTAACCTCCGACAAGCTATCTGCAATTTTTGCTAGAACTGATGACTTGGGGTTTGAAGGGTACTTTCCGGTTGAAGCTGAAGTTCAGGTCGACACCATTGCGATCTATTTAATTTCTTCCGGCAAAAACGAAGACGGTAAATTAGTCTTTGAACTCACCCCCAAAAACACGGCCTGCTTGGCTCCTGACGCATGCGGATTGGAGGTCATTCACGTCACATCGCAGACCGCAGACTCACCTCAACAGATGGCTTTAGAAACGAGCGAAGATTCGGAATGTTGCGGGGGTGGGGACGGCGGCGGCTGAGGCTAATTCCTCATCGGTTCAGTCTGAACCTTAATTCCAATCAAGCGAGGATGGCGAACCTTAAATGACGCGCCATCCCCGCTAAGGTAGAGTATAAAATGGGGTAAATTTTTGCCCCGGAGAAGCCCCCTCGAAATTTGTTGTTCAACCCGCTTACAACCCAAGCGTCAGACAAATTTTGTATAAAGACTCCAGCAAAAATCAAATTAGTTGCTGATTTCACAACGGAGCCAAAAGACAAATCCACGATTGAATTGCTATGAAATGGATCGTCGCTTCCATCCTGCTCTTATTTGTTGCCATGGCGCTAAATTTAACGCTATTGGTTTATGCAATGTATGCAATCATTGCAATTTTGGTGATTAGCAAATGGATCACCAACCGATGGACCCAAGCCGTTGAGGCTGAACGGGTTTGTGACACAAGCATGGCGAAGATTGGCGACTTCGTTTCAATCATGATTCGGCTAAAACACGTGGGTCGATTTCCGATCGCCTGGGTACTGGTCGAGGACATGCTTGAACAAAGAACGCAAACCTACAAACCACCCTCACTGCGGATTCATGGCAAACGACTGGAAGTCATGAAACTAAATCCCGGAAACAGCAAGCAGTTGCTGTACCAATTGGAGTGCAATCGACGCGGCTACTACCAAATCGGGCCACTTGTACTCGAGACCGGTGACATGTTTGGTTTAAACCGGCGATTTAAAGTCCTTACCGAGCCGATGTTCCTACTTGTGCTCCCCAAGATCGTACCGATCGAATCTTACGATATCGCGTCCAGACGTCCCATCGGCGAGGTGGTCATGACCCACCGATTGTTCGAAGACCCCACACGAATCGCTGGCGTTCGAAAATATCAAGATGGCGACCCTTTAGCGCGTGTGCATTGGCGAGCTACAGCACGTACCGGCAAACTGCAATGTAAAGTCTATGAACCATCGACATTGGCCGGAGGAACAGTTGTCGTCGACTTTCACGAAGAATCCTTCGACCCAAAAAACGAGCCGATGCGGAGCGAACTGGCAATCACTTGCGCAGCGAGTGTTTGCAACGCGCTTCAGGAAATTGGCCAACAAGTGGGCTTGGTTTCCAATGGTCGAGATGCGGCAGACCGAATTCGTCAAGACGGCTGGAAAGGAGATCGGCGTACACGTGAAGAGGCCAAGAATTCAGCTATTAAAATGGCGGAGAGCGATCGCCTTCGCCCCGTAATCGTTCCGACGCGGAAAAGTCCCGAGCAGATGATTTCCATATCGAAAACCTTGGCTCGGCTGGAAAAGACCGATGGAATGCGATTGAGCGAACTAGTGATCGAATCGGCCGCCCAAATCCCACGAGACGCAACGGTGATCGTGATCGTCTCAACCATCACGCTTGAAAATGCAGTGGCCCTTGGTAGCTTGGCCCGGCAAGGCTACTCAGTTGAAGTCATCGTCAATTGCTTCTCTGAGGAAGAATTTGCGGCTGTTTCAGCCCCTCTTTTTGCCGAGGGTATTACGACCCGACAGCTTAAAGACGAATCATCTATTGCTCAGATTTGCGAAAAACAAATGTTGCGATAATGAACCTCGTTTAGGATCTCCCCTGAACCGTCTCCCCGCAAAACCAGAAGTGCTAGCGTTGCGATTTCTTTCTATCAAAACACGCCAAGACAAAAACAGAAAATCAGTTAACCAGCTCTCGATAAAACAGGCTGAAATTCCCGCGGCAGGACCTGCAACCGCTTTTCTACAGGCTTTTTGATCTGCCCAACCGATTTCGCAAATTCAGCTTGCCAACGTCTTTTAATATCACGATTGAAGCGCAACCAGAGCGATACCGAACTTCTGTTGACACGGTATGTACGGTTGCTTAACTTTCTTTGACGCATCGCTTTTGACGGTGAAAGCACTTTGCGAATCATCCTAAGTTGGACTAGGACGCTAACAGGCAATGAAGCAACCCTTAACGGTTATTGTTCCCTGCAAAAACGAGCAGCTAAATATTCGCGCCTGCATCGAGAGCTTTTACTCAATCGCGGACGAGATTGTTATTGCCGACTCTGGCTCCACTGACGCAACTTTGGAAATCGCTCGGCAGTTTGATAATGTCCGTATCATCGAGCGAGATTACAAAACGTCCGGCGACTTCAAAAATTGGGCGATTCCACAGGCGACTCATGAGTGGGTCCTGATTGTCGACGCCGATGAGCGGATCAAATCAGACTTGGCCGAAGAAATCGTCATGTGTTTGAGTCGTGGGCCGGAATTCGATGGCTATTGGATATTTCGAGAAAATCACTTCCTCGGGCATCGCCAAATGTATGGTGACGCAAGAACCGACAGTGTCCTGCGGTTGTTTCACCGCGACCGTG
Organism: Mariniblastus sp.; assembly: GCA_029247405.1. GTDB lineage: Bacteria > Planctomycetota > Planctomycetia > Pirellulales > Pirellulaceae > Mariniblastus. Next base: position 10,104 of record JAQWLH010000033.1, on the reverse strand, counting down.
GTCGGTACTTTGGCCCAAGCGATCATGGAGAAGTCAGAATTGACACCGGCCGGGTTGGCAAACTCGAAGCCAAAATGGCTCACTTCTCTGCATGGGGATATGACCAGCTCTACCAGAAAAATGACCGGTACACCAAACTGCAAGCGTTGCAGTGGAACGAGGCCGGCAAAGAGGTCAGTTATTTCAAGCTCTTAATCGGGCCCATGTGGCGTTTCTTTCGCGAATACATCCTGCAACGCTCAATTTTGGATGGCAAAGTCGGAATCCAGACCGCATGGGTTGCCGCGTTTTATTCTTTCAACAAACAAGCACGGCTTTGGGAAATTAAACATGGTCTTGAGCAGCAAGACCTCGATGCCATCGTTTTCCGTGAGATGGAATCAGAATTCAATGAATTGCGAAATTCGGAGTTTTGTGATGCCCCCGAATCCAAGCTTAACCCGGCAGCCGACAACGCCCCCTCTGAGCTCGCTGATGGACCGATCGAGGAATCAACCTCAATTGAGTCTGGCGGAATCGAATCGCGGCGTGCGGCCTAACTACGCACCTTAGCCATTCTCCTGCTGGCAAACGCGTCCCATATTCTTGCTGAGCAAGCCCTAACCACCTCGAAGTACCGGGCAGCGATTGCAAAAGTTCAATTTTGATTCGCTGATCTATATCCAAGCTCATTGCAAGTCGCCTGAACGATTTTATCGCCGCCTCAAAGACTTCGCCCGATCTCGTAAACTTCTTCGACTTCGAGCACCTGATCATTGGATTCGAACAGCATCTGCAACGCGCGCTTGTGGATCTTCATCTTCAACCCACCAACGCCAATAGCGCCAAAACAAACGGTTCCGTTTTCCTTGGTCACGCCGTTGTCCATCACCCCCACACCAGCAACACCGACCGGCGGCACCGCATTTAGGTCGACAACAACCGCCGGCAAGGCGGACCTTTCCGCCCAATCCGCAGGAAGCAGCTCAACCCCAGCCGCCCCACAGGCGAACACTGCGTCAGCACCCTCAATCGCCGCCAATGATTCTGCAGCGGACCCGCCTTGCGTGGGCACAAAATTTCCACCGATCTTTTGTGTCAGATATTCGCAAACGGTGACCGCTTTTTCCATTCTTCTCGAGCAGATACGAACGGTAGGTGGGCTGGACTGGTCAACTGCAGGTCCGCCAATAATTTGTGCCACGCGTTGCCCAACCGGACCGGTCCCGGCGAGGATGGTCACCGTCTTATCGGACAAGTCGATATGCTTTTGAGCACAGATCACGGCTGCCGACGCCGTTGTATTGCAACCATTGGGATCCGACAAAACTGAAACACGCATAGGCCCGAAAAAGCAATTCTTTGCAGCCTCAACGATCGCCTCTGTTTTCTTCACATCACTGCCGCCAAAAAATAAAGCAGTTGACCGAAGATCACCTGGGCCCCGAGTGAACATGGCTCCATGCACAATCCCTTCCACTTGCTCAACCGAAACATTGCTATGAGTAAGCAGTTGATCGACCCCCGAGTCTATCGCAACCACTGAATCGAATGTGCTGACGTGCGAATCAGGATCGAGCTGAATTAGAATCTTTGGCTTGGACATGTGGAACACAAATCTATTTGAAGGAGTGCGAAAGCCGTTGCCTGCTGGCCCATAAAACAAAATGACTCGAACAGTACCGTAGCATCCTGCCAGCGATGTGTTTTTGCAACCAAGGAATCAATCTTTAAAACCGATCGCGTAAACTGGGGCGATGCTATTGGGGCAAAAAATTGAAAAGCGAATTTTTTCCACCTTCAAACCTGCCAACCCACACTTTACAAAAAAAGCCCGCGCACTGCGCGGGCCAAAGATTCATTCTCTTTGCGATCCATTCAATCGTTGGATAGAAATCGATCGGTTCAGATCATTCAAGGGATCTAGAATCCACGGAATGGATGTGCGGCTTCTTCTTTTTGAGCGATCATTTCGTCAGCTGAAGGCGAACCGTTCATGGCATTTGCAATCGCCATCTTTGTCGCTTCGTAGTTGTATTCGTAAATTTTCTTGTCGTCTTCCGCTTCTGGATGGATGAAAACACCACAGACGCAGACAAGGTCTTCACACTGGTCTCTTGGAATAACTCCGTCGGCAACGCTATCCGCAACCGCTTTAGCAACTGCCGCTTGAGCAGGACCAAACATTTGAACAGCTTGCTTCATCCCCTTGATCGTGACCTTAGTCACCATAACGGTTGCTGGCTTGACAGCTACGTTGGGAGTCAAAACCGCTAACAAATTCGAATGCCCCTCACTCTGTGTTGACAGAGCATTTGCAAAAGCAACTCCAACGGGACCGTCTTTACTTCCGACTAAAAGGTCGATGTGGGCGATCTCATTGCCGTCACCGGTTAGCGCTTCACCAATGTGCATTGACATATAACTCTCCTATTTTAACTGGAATGGTTTATAATCTGCCGCAAACTTCGAGCGGATTAATTTTGACGTTTTTAAACTACAATCAACGGCCATTGAAATTGGTCTAGCCCGCGGATTGCCCGATAGGTTATCAGACGCCCACGGCATTCACAACCATTGTAAATGCCGACAAGACAAACGTTTCTGGATGCATACCGGTTTATGCGGCTTGTTTAAAATTACTTGCTTCGAAAGTCCTTCGGCGATGCTTTCCAAAATTCTGATCGCAGGAACTTGCGTCCGTGCTTACCTCGAAAGTGCCTTGGCTGCCCGGTTTGAAGTTCAAGCACTGGACCTGTTTGCTGATTGGGACGCCCAAGCCTCGTTCAGGCATTTCCGCGCCGAAACCGGCGAGATTCGCCAGATTAAATCATTCGATAAAATTCAGCCCTGGGTTGACTCTAAAAATGCTGAATTCGCGTTAATTTCAGGGGGAATAGAAACTCGGAATCAACTGGTTCGCCAGATTGGAACACGAGCAAAACTCCTAGGCCCCAACGCGGAGCAACTTGCCAGAATTTGCAATTCCGTGAAACTTTATCCAGCGATGCGGGCCAAGCTTTCTGAATTTGGGGGAATGATCCCCAAGACGCGACATCAGGCCATTGGCCTTGCCCCCGAAACTCAATGGCTGAGAAAACGCATCGGATCATCGGGAGGGGTTGGAATGGAGCGACTTCAATCGGCCCATTTACTCGCCGCTGAAACTGATGATCAAGAATTTTATGTTCAAGAATTCGTGTCCGGCAAAAACATCTCAGTCCTATTTGTTTCAGACGATGCCGCTGGAACAACCGCTGCGATGGGTGCCACCAAGCAACTCGTTGGCACGACTGCGACGGGCAGTTTGCCGTTTCAATACAGCGGTTCAATTGGCCCCTTTTCCATCGACCAATTGGGACAAGAGACCAAACGGCAGATTTGCATGATTGGACAATACTTAGGCAGTGAGTACCAATTGGCAGGAGTTTGGGGTGTCGATTTCATTGTGAACGAACAGGGTGCCTGGCCGGTCGACGTAAATCCGCGACTAACCGCTTCCACCGAGTTGTTCGAATCACGAATTGCCCAAACGGGGAGATTTAAAAGCGCAGTTGATCTTCACGTATTCGCCTGCGGAGTCCGTGGACACCTCGAACAAGACTTGAAATCCGAAGAGCTGCTACGGAAACCCATTAACTGGTCCCTTCAGGCCAGCGCCGAAGGTAAAGCAATCCTGTTTAACCAGAGTCCAAGCAGAATTAAGATTGGCTCAGCCTTGGCGAAAGAACTCATTCGAAACCATGATCCGTCCTTTTTTGCCTCAAGCGATTGCCCGTTTAGCCTCGCTGATATTCCAAATACCGGAGTGACCATCGGGCCCCGCGAACCGATCCTTACCATTCGCGTCAGATGTAAATCACACGCAGAAGTCGAACGCCAATTAACCAACCAAACGACAAGGATCTACAAGCTCCTGAGCACCATGGCTTCCACAAATTGATCCGACCCCAAAACGCAAAAAGCCGATCCAACCGGACCGGCTCTCTAATCTCAACTTTTGTCATTTTTCGCGTTCAATCGGTCAACCCGCAAGACGCGTAATTCGATTGACAGGCTCAAGCGGTTTGTCTTCGGCGCTTTTGAAACGATACTGCATTACGTAAGCATCTTCGACGGTATCGTCATAGTAATCACGCAAAACAGATACGGCCATGAACCCAAGGTTCTTAAAGAACATTTGAGCAGCGAGGTTTGTCTCTCGAATCTCAAGTACGATGCGATTTCGACGCTGCTGCGACAGCTTTCCAATTAACTTGTTGACCATTTGCATTCCGATCCCACGGCGTCGCACATCGGGGCGTACGGAAAAATTTAAAACATGCAATTGGTCTTTGTGAAGCTCATAAATCATGAACCCAACGACTCGCTCATCATACTCGGCAACCATGCCGATGCAGTTCCGCTGACGCAAACAACGAATAAAATCCTCTTCCGACCAAGGGAACTCGAAGCTCGACTTTTCGATCTTCAGGACTTCTGGCATGTCGCGCCGTATCATCCAGCGGATATGAACATTGATATCAATCTCTTTCTTCGATTCCATCGACGACATCCTTTGTCATGTTACCGAACAACAGCCTTGTCGTTCAGATTGGTGGCTTCGCTACTTTTAAAAGACGCGATCGAAATCGCATCTCAATGTTACGTTTCTTGAGTGTCTAACTGGGCATTTTGATTACCAAAAGCGTCCCAATTAAGACAATCGCCCTCTAGTTAAATCGGCGAGAAATCACTGAAGGGTTAATCTCATTCGCACGACCAAATGCAACTTGAAAGCTTCCATTTGCTTGCTGCGAAGGGATAGATTAGCAAAAGCAAAAATGCCTCACAATATTGAACTTAACCCATTATTTGCGGCAACTTTGACACGTGCGACCTTTGATTCAAAACAAAGATCCAAACTTGGTCTTCCGCTAGCGACTGAACCATTCAATTTGATTATGACCCAGCAACACACGATACGCAGATTCGATCAGCCATTGGTTCAATTGCGTAAACCAAAGCCGCGCTTCGCGAGCGATTAGCTGCTTTTTATTTCCACGATCAACGACAGACAATCAATAATTCAACAACAGCACTCGACGGGAATTTTTAAGACATCAACATTCATCTTTTGAGTTTTGCTGCGAGTCCTAAGCGTTCACTATTTGCAAATTAGTCACTCCGCGAACGTGGTTTCATTTTTATCACCGTGCTCCATTGACGTAACGAGCTGATCCAATTTTGACCAACCAATTTTAATTAGCCCAACTGTATATTTTATTTCCCTGACATCGCCTTCTTCTCACGGACCTCCGCAGACCAGCTAGGTTCCCACCGAAAATTCGTTTCGATCTATTTGAAGGGCAGCACCTCGTGGAAAGGCGGCCATTTGCATTTGAACTGCAGTAAATGAGTTTGAATCGTCATTTAATTTCTGCCGAAACAAAAGCCGCAGTTGAAAGGTATTAATAATTGGTGAAAATACACCCGACCTGGCGAGCTCAAGCTGCCAGTGATTACAGCTTTTATGTTTAATTTTATTGGCACACGATGAATTCATTTGGCAAACTAAGCGTAGCATTATTCGCTGGCGTAACGATTTTAACCGCTGGCTGTCGCGATGATGTTGTGAACGCATTGCCGCGAAAATCAACCGCCCAACCGGTTTTTGGAAAAGGGGTGACGGTCGAGAAAAACTCCAATTCAACGATTGATTTCAGTTTCCTTCATCAATACCACTTTGGCTGTCTTGGACTAAATGTCAGCCAAATCATCTCGCATCCTGAACTTGCAAGCATTGACTGGGGGTCGCTTGAAACGCAAATGGTCGATTGGGTCGGGGCCGATAATGCCAAGTTGGATCGAATTGAACGCATTTGGGTTTTGATCGATCGTGAGAGCCTCGGACAAATCATGTCAGGAGGAGGCCCGCAAATCACCACCGTCATTGACTACAAAACCACTCCTAACTTGGAGCAATTAAATGCCGCGCAAGCCGAACGAAACAAGGCTTCAGAAGTGATTAATAATTCCACTGGTGATGACCGAGATGAATCGAGCAACGTCATTGTCGAGGCAACTGACGCAGATGGAAAGACAAAAGATGAAGTTCAAGATCAAGATGACCAAAGCACAACTGACCCAGCTCTCAAATTCGCAGCCAAGTCAATTGGCAAGAATCGAATCGCCTTGGGAACTGCCGCGTTGATCAATAAAATTAACGGCACGGGTACTTCATCGATTCTCTCAAGACAACTCAGTTATTTTGATTTTGAAGCCGACATTGAGGGTTTAATCACCATGGGACCGGTTCGGCCAACCTTGAAAAGCTTGTTTGGCGCAATCTCGATGCTGCCGCAAATCGGCGACCAAGCTAAAAAACTGGGGGACTTGCCTGATCAGCTTCAAAGAATCGAATTCAAATTATCGCTCCAAGATGAAAACATTTTGAAAGCAGCCGTCTTGATCGATGACAAGGAAATGGTCAACCAAATCATGCAATTTCTTCAGGATTCCGAGGGACAGCCTGGAACACCCATCGGGATGCCAGGGATGATGCCGTGGAACGCGAGAGGCGGCGCCCCTAACACCGCTGATTTAGCAGGACAATCAATCATTCCTCTGACTGCGCCCGACATTATCGAAGAAGTAGCCGCTCAGATTCAAGCCGATAACTTATTCTCAACGGAAGGGTTAGAAGATCGAGTGACGTTCACCATGAAACGCCCCGATAAGCTTAAGGAGCTAATCGAAACGACCATTCAAGACGGAAAGCGCGCCGCTGAATTTGCCAAACGAGCCGAGCAAATGGAGCGGGTCGCCTCCGCAATGGAAGCCTACTACGTCAAACATCAGTGTTTTCCACCAGCTGGTGCAGTTGTGGATGACAAGGACGGATTGCCAAATCAACTTAACTGGAGAGTTGGGCTTCTCCCGTTCCTCGGCCAACAAGACCTTTATGACCAGTTCGATTTTTCCAAACCATGGGATGACCCGAAGAACATGAAGGTCGCCTCGGAGATCCCCGAAGACTTTGCTTTTTCAAGTTTCGATCCAGGAAACGACGAAACTTCCCTAAAAACTCGCTTTCACTTGCCAGGCGGCAAGATAGGCCTGTTTGGTGATGGAACCGGCACAAGGCAGATGGGCGACATCGTCGATCGAAAAACATGGACAGCGATCGTCCTCGAAGGGGCTCCGTCTACTGAGGTGGTCTGGACTCAACCCGGCATTCTTGACCTGGGCGATGGAGATGCAAAAAAGCTTGGATCGACTGATGAAAACGGCGTGCTGATGATTAACGGCTCCTTCAAAACTCGTGTCATCAAACGCGAGGAAAACAACCTCAAAGCAGTCATCAGCTTTGCTGGCGAGGAGCGGTTAACAACGAAATCATTTTTCAAAACCCCGACCAATTGACGAGGACTTTCCTTGGAATGCAATTCGAGACACTCAGGAAAATGCCTGCTCCATTTAAATGAATTGATTGAATCGAATTGATTCTTTCATGAAGCGTCGCGGATCGCTTGGTGCATTGTGCTCATCAAAACCGATGTGCACGATTCGTCACAAGGAAATCTTGAATTCGTCGTGGCTTTATCACTGGCGTACCTCGCAAGAGATTTCAATCGCACGGCCGCTCGTTGCTTAACTTCAAATGTAATCCGCCTAAGCCTAGCGTCGCAAACTTTTACGAGCGTTATTGTTTGGGAATCACGCTGGCTTCAACATTGCTCTCGCCCCACACCGAAGATTTAACCAGTGTTTTTTGCCAATTGACGGCCAGCATCATACAGTTGATGCCAGATCCAATGCCTAACATCGCCACGTTGTCGTTCGGTTGAATAAACTGCTTCTCACAAGCAGAAGCCATGGTAATTGGCAACGCGGCAGAACCCGTGTTTCCTAGCCACTCAAACGTAGAATAGTCTAGCTCCGGATTGATTCCCAAAGATTGAAGCATCAGTTTTTGATGGGCAGTGCCAACCTGATGGCAAATGGTGCGATCAATATCGGCGATCGACCACCCGCTTTCCTTAAGAAACTCACCCAGCGTATCGACTCCAGTTTCGACTCCGTGGTGCATTAACCGTTCTGAGTCCGTTTGCATTAAGGGCAGCATGTCAGCGCCCGCCTGATCGCTGTGGCTTTGGCATAAATCATGGTAGGTCGTGTTTGCGTTGACAGCGGCCCCCAAAAGCCGATTGTTTGTTTGACTGATAGACGAGTGAGTCAACATCACAGCGCAACTGGCCGACCCGATGGTCAAACTGGCAACCGCTGACTTGATCGATTTTCGCGTCAAACTCTCGTCGCGATTCAACGTTGCGATTGTGTGCTCCACCAGTTGACGGCCGCCTTCTGAGCCAACGACTAAAGCAGATTTTATTTGCCCTAACTCGATCATGTTGGCAGCCTGAATGATCCCCGTCAAAATCCCGAGACAGGCGTTGGAAACATCAAAAATAAAGCACTCTCGTGGCAGACCGAGTTGATGATGGACGGTACAAGCCGTGGCTGGTTCGAGAAAGTCACGGCAAACCGAACCGTGAATCAACGCCCCAACCTCGGCCGGAGCCATCCCCGCTGCCTCGAGCGCAAGGCGACAACTATTGACACTCATTTGGCTTGGGCGAGCGGCATGGGGCCAAAATCGACGCTCTCGAATGCCGGTCATCAATTCAAGTCGGCCCTCAGGCAGTCTCAATCGCTCGTAAAGCGGCTTGAGCTGTTCCTCCACCACCGCTGAAGACCAAATTTCTTCGGGAATCGTGTAACCAAATGACTCGATGCAGACGTTTGAATATTGCATGGTGGAAGTAAAAAAGAAGATTAATCAAATTACGAGGCGTTTTTAGGCAATTTTGCGTAAAAACGGCTACCGAGCCACTTTCCAAGAATTCCGGCAATGCGTCATCAAGCCCAATTGTGCTAGCGTCGCTTGCAGTGCTTGCACAATATATCGTGAATTTTTTGATGGCAATCCCAAAATCCAAGTATTTGCTTGACGCCGTTCATTCCCATCACAGAATGGGCGTCTTACAGCAGATGACCTGCAACCCACTGGGATCACTGAAAGGAACTTCCGACGAGTGCTTAGGATGAGCAGGAGTCGGTGAAACGAAAGCTGGTCAATTGAGACCAGAAGTTCAATTCGCCTCGAACGCCATCAGGCTGAACCATGACAATCTTGGCTTGTCGTCAAAATGGATTTGACAACGGCCGTCCAAAGATCAAACGGTTCACTTCTTCTAAACTCTCGATCAAAAGTTTCTTACTTGATCAAACATTCATTCATTTTTTTAGTCAACCCAAAGCACTTTTGCTGCTGACTGCCTAGATGCACATGAGGTCCATCGAAGTCCGCTACAGCCTTAAATTTGTTTGGAATTTGACAAACATTGAACTCACGATGAGTTCACTAACCCGTATGGAGATTTAGATGCACGCAAAACCACTAATCGGAATCAACGCTGACTATAAGAGCGCCAAGGGAAATCAGCCTTCTTTTTCAGTCGTAACCTCAGGTTACTACGACAGCGTTCTTCGAGCTGGCGGCATTCCTATTGTTGTTCCACCGATGGAAGAGGAAGACGATATCAACTCGGTATTGGACAAGCTAGATGGTTTTGTGATGATTGGTGGAGCTGACTTGGATCCACGTCGTGATGGCTTTATGATGCACCCAACGGTTCGTACGATGGATCAGCGGCGAGAGTCTTTTGATCGCAAGATCATGAATGCAATTGTCGACCGGCGGATGCCTGTGTTTGGTATTGGAGTTGGCCTCCAGTTGTTGAATGTCTCCTCTGGCGGAAATCTCTTTCTTCATATTCCCGAAGATCTTCCCACCGCCATCCCGCATCGCGACCCCCAAGACCCTGGACACCGACACAGTTTGGAAATCGTCCCGAATTCGTTAATGGAACGAGTTTATGGTGATGGTGAAATTCGTGTCAGCAGTCGACACCACATGGCAATTGATGAATTGGCCCCTGGTTTCCGAGTGACCGCGCGGTGCCCTGATGGGGTTGTCGAGGCGATCGAAAGCGATCAAGAAGACTGGATCGCCATTGGGACCCAATTCCATCCTGAAAACGAAGCTGCATCAGCCCTTGACGTGCGAGTTTTTGAAGAGTT
>JAQWLH010000011.1 GCA_029247405.1 Mariniblastus sp. | reverse complement strand
TTTTAAATCGAAGAGCCCGTCTTCAAGAAAACCACTTGCCAGCAAGATGCCCCGCGAGAGCAACTAACGTACACAGCGTCGTGCCCCAAGCGATATCCACGACCGAGACGATCCATGGCCATCCCTTCATCGTCGCATGGTTGGTCAAGTCATAAGTGGCATAGGTGACAAGTCCAAAAAATCCACCCAACAGCAGTGTCTTCCAAATTTCGGCTTGCAGGTTCGGAGCGACGACAAAGACCAAGATTCCGGAGATGTAGATTAAATAAAAGACGATGGCAATTGTCCAATTTGGACTTGGACGCAGCCATGCTCCCAAATGCGCTTGATAAAAGTTACGAGCGAGGACTCCAAGCCAAAGCAGATCAATTGCAAAAAAGCACAACAGCATGGCGAAGTAAATTTTGAGATAAAGCATGATGGATTACATTTTTTCTGACGATCGAAGTTTCTCAAAGGCAGCCCAGCCTCCCACTCTCAAAACGCCACCCTCTGTTCCCGAAGAAATTCCCGGGGGAACGGAATTTTGCATCTGAGCACGGCTCTTAAGTTGCCATCGCTATTCACGTCGACTTAATTTAGATCACACGGCAGCATCTGGGCGACTCATGCCGACGAGGCAGGTTTCGCCTACTGAAAGACCGCAAGCCACGTAACTTAGCAACCATGTCAATCAATGCATTTTCCGTGACGCAAAAAGTAATGTACCAGATCATCATTGGTATAACTGCGATCTGTAACGGTGCCATCCAAAAAGTTCCTTTCCAACTGGCTAAAAACATCTAACTGGATGTCTATTCGGTTCTGCAATTAGTAATGCAAATTTTAGGAAGTTGTCTAGAATGAGAGCTCACCTGAGTAAAGTTGACGATGACAGATTCTATTTAGTAAAAGAATCTGTTTTCAATAAACCAGCTCTGGCAGGCTAAAGAAAGATTGCAAAACAGGAGTCACAGCATGCGTTGGAAGGGTCGTGAACGAAGCCAAAATGTCGAGGATCGCCGTGGCGTTTCACCAAAAGCAAAACTTGCTGGTGGTGGTGGATTGCTGATTCTTGTCATTAGTTTGATTACCATTTTTTTGGGAGGGGATCCACGACCTTTACTCGATGCAGCCGGTCAAGTTAACACCCGAGCTGCACGTTCGACTCAACCCACAACCGCGCCAGATGATGAATCGAGAGAATTCATTGAAGTCGTCCTAAGGGACACAGAAAAAGTTTGGGGCCAGCTGATTCGGGATGAAGTTCGCGGCGGCCAAAATTACCGTCCTCATCAACTAACAATTTTTTCCGATTCCGTGCAAACCGCATGTGGGCAAGCCAACGCTGCCATGGGGCCTTTCTACTGCCCAGCAGATCGGTGTGTCTACATTGATCCAACTTTCTTTGATGAATTGAAACGCCGCCACAAAGCTCCGGGAGATTTTGCCCAAGCTTACGTCATTGCTCATGAGGTAGCCCACCACGTTCAAAACTCGCTAGGGTTGATGGAACGTGTGAATCGAGCCAGAGGTAAGCGGGACAAACGGCTTGCGAATCAAGAATCCGTTCGCCTCGAACTGCAGGCCGATTATTTGGCAGGCGTCTGGGCTCACCATGCACAAAAGAACTTTGACATCCTGGAATCAGGCGACATTGGTGAAGCCATGACAGCTGCCAATCAAATTGGTGACGATACGCTCCAGCGCTTGTCGCAGGGATTTGTTGTTCCAGAGAGATTTACCCATGGCACCTCCGAGCAGAGAGTGCGTTGGTTTAAAGAAGGTTTGCGAACAGGCGATTTTGATGGCTGCCAACAGCTATTTAATTTAGCTTATGACGAGCTTTGACCAAAAATCCGGATGCTTCACTCAACTAGAACTCTAGTACTCAATTCTTATCAAGCAACTGCCTTACTCATCAGGGACTCATCAATGGACGCAATTGATATTTTGGGAGAATTGCTAGGTCATAAAACTAGCAAAAAGGGCAAAGGCGGGGATATCCTGAAAGATATTTTTCGCCGAGGCTCCAGTAAGCCTACAGCACGCCAACCAGCTCCACGTGCGCCGAGTAATCCAATCGATATTCATCGAGAAGCCCGTGAACTTGAAGACCTCCTGAATGTCGCAAATCACCGAAACTCTCAGTCCAGAAGCACGACGAGCACCACCCCAACTCAAAAAAACACTCCCCGACATGACTCTTCTCAGAGGCGATCAGAGATACAACCGAACACCCACCGGCAGAACAATCCTGACAACTCATCCGTGACAAACATGGAAAATCAGCGAGCGATGGCCTTGGTCCATGCAATGCTCAACGCTGCTAAATCTGATGGGAAGATAGATCGCCAAGAGAAACAGAACATCCTAAACCGGTTGGGAAGACAGCCTCCTGAAGTCATTGATTACCTTGAAAAACAAATGGACCAGCCGCTCGACCTTGAAGGATTTGTTCGAAGCATCCCGTTGGGAATGGAACAACAAATCTATCGGATATCGCTGATTGCAATTGACCTGAACACGCGAGGCGAGGCCAACTACTTACTCGACCTCGCTCAGGGGTTACGTCTAAAGCCTGACTTATGTGCAAGCATTCATCAAGAACTCGGTGCGGTCAATATATTTAATAGCTAGAGATCATTGAAACTCAAACCCTTGACGCCATTAGTCAGCGTCTGGATGGCGGGAGATGGTTAAAAAAAGGGGGGGCGTTCAAAACAGCGCGACCGGTGAGTTGGGCTTTCATGCAGTCGAGAGCCCACTATGTCACCGACGTCCACACGACGATCAACCACCTGCTGGGCATCGATCCGCTGCGGCTTGAGGTGCCCGGCGATAAACGACTCGACAAAGATTTTGGATATGTCATTCACGACATCATCGCTTGGCAACGCGTCTTTAAAATCACCCATGTCACGCGACTAGCACTCCCTTTTGAGAACTCTACGTCGGACAGCTAACCTTAGCTTAAGATGGTCGCGACTTACTAATATCTCCCAATTTTATCGCTGGATTTTGTCCAGTCAGGCGACGATGATGAATTCTGAAAATCAATTCCGGAGAGGAACGGGTCGGCTTCAAAGAGATAGATTTCGTACAAAATGCAGATTCCGGGGGATTGATGAAACAGCAGATCCAGTCGCCTTTAAAATCGACTCGGGTCGCTCCGATGCAGCCATCGGTGAGTGTCTTGGACTCAACCAGCAGGCTGAATCCGCACAATTCACGAGTCGCCGCTCGATAGTCTTCCCTAGATCCTTCTTTAACAAAAACAGGGCGTTAAGACCAGGTTTTCGGAGAAAACCGACTTAAACTAAACGCCTTTTCGATGGTGCAAAAATACTGAAAAATCTCTAAGCTAGAGGGTTTCCCCTGTCATTTTGCCTGTGGAGCATCGGTCAGCAATCGGGCTAAATTCCCTGCACATTCGACGCCGATGTTTGACATTAGTACGAATTCCATCCAAATTGTCATAGCCGTTAATCTGTTCCCACCATTGGTTCGGAAATTTAAACCAATCATTTAGATTTTCTATAAGCGAGAGTGTGTCTAATTAGCCCGAAGATGAATCAAAAAATAGAACACGAAGATTACTTTAAGCTGCTGCACAAATTCGCAATGGATTTGTTGCAACGATCGACTCTTGAAGAAATTTTTTGGTTGATCGCAGACCGATCAATCGCGCAAATCGGATTTGAAGATTGCGTCATCTACTTGGTGGATCCAGTAAAGAATGTTCTTGTTCAAAAAGCTGCACACGGGCCGAAGAACCCAATTGGGAGAGTCATTGCCAATCCGATCACCATTCCCATCGGCGAGGGAATTGTCGGGACAGTCGCACTTACTGGAGTCGCCGAGAGAATCCTCGACACCCGATTAGACCATAGGTATTTGGTCGATGACGATTATCGACTGTCAGAATTAGCGGTACCGATAATGCTCGATGGAAACTGTATCGGCGTAATTGATTCGGAACACTCCGAGGTTGGCTTTTATACTCAGGAACACGAGGAATTATTAACCACGATCGCTTTCATGGTTGCCACCAAAATCTCGGATGCGATGCGGCAGGAGGCACTTGCCTCAACCATCGATGAGCTCAAACAGACTCAAAAGAAATTAGCGGTTCAGGCCAAAGACTTGACGGTGGCTAAAATTGCTGCCGAAGCTGCCAACAAGGCCAAAAGCGATTTCCTCGCCACTATCAGCCACGAACTCAGAACACCGATGAACGGAGTGATGGGTATGAGTGAACTGATGCTCGCCACCAGTTTGGACGTTGAACAAAGCGAATACATGCACGTTGTGAAAACATCTGCCGAGTCGCTCTTGTCCATCATCAATCAGGTTCTCGATTTCGCAAAAATTGAGGCATCAGCTCTCACGCTTTATACCCGTGAATTTAAATTGGATGAATTGATTCATTGCTCAATCAACATCTTTAAGATTCAAGGCAAACTTTTGGGGTTGGACGTTCGGTGTGTCATCGATCCAGAAATCCCAAACGTTCTCTACGGAGATTCCGATAGAATTCGTCAGGTTTTGGTAAACCTTGTTGGTAACGCCATCAAATTTACGGAGGAGGGATACGTCGCCTTGTCGATCCGAAATTCTTCCACCCTCAAGGCCAACAAAATTCGGTTGGAATTTGAGGTAACGGATACCGGGATCGGCCTCCCCGAGGACAAAATCAGCACTCTGTTTGAAGCTTTCACTCAAGCGGACATGTCATCGACCAGAGCATATGGCGGCACCGGACTTGGGTTGGCGATTTCTAAACAACTGGTCCAATTAATGGGAGGCCAAATCTGGTGCCGAAACAATTCACCAAGAGGCAGTACCTTCTTTTTTACAATCGAACTGGACCGATCAGACGAACCGACCAACCCGAATTCAACTACAACTTCAACTCAAATTGCTAAGCCCAAAAACATTGACCAACAACTAGCGAAAGCCTCGCAGACCGGTCGATACAGCGTCCTTTTGGCAGAGGATTCTGAGGTCAATCAAAAACTGATGAAAGCCTTGCTCGGTAAGTGGGGGATTGATGTCAAAATCGCCAAGAATGGTGTTGAAGCCGTTCAATTTTGGCAGGACCCCAACAACCAGTTTGACTTAATACTCATGGATGTGTTGATGCCGGAAATGGATGGGATGGAAGCAACTTTGCAGATCCGCAAACTCGAAAAGAAACGGGACACTAGGATCCCCATCATTGCATTAACGGCCCAAGTACTCGAAGGCGACCGGAAAGCCTGCTTGAATGCGGGCATGGATGATTATGTCGGCAAGCCAATATCACGCGACGACCTTCAGCAAATCATCATGAAGCTCTGCTAACCAGCAAGCAGCGATGGGAACTTGTCAGACGCCTACTCCCGACACCGATCTCTCGAAATCCTCAGGATTCAAGGCACACGAAAGCTAAATCGTCCGCTGGAAGCCACCCCTCACTCCCGTCAGCCAGACGAACTTTTGCCCATGACGCTCGCGTGGCGATCACTTCAATGGTCTGACCTGCCGTCGCGCTAATTGATCTTTCTGTCTCGAACTCATACCCATCACCACTTTTAAGTTGGACGCTGCTGGCGGTGATGACAGCAACTTCCGCATCGTCGAAAGCAATTCCAGACAAGCTCCAACCACTCAAAATCATTAGCAACAGCGGCATCGCCATCCATCTCAAAAGGGGAGAGTGCCGTCGGACGGTTTTGACTGTTAACAGTAACCAAAAAATGGCCGACGAGACCGCAAAGATAATCTGCAAAAACCCAAGCCCTATCCAGCGATCAAGAGACCGCCACCCCCCCAG
>JAQWLH010000002.1 GCA_029247405.1 Mariniblastus sp. | reverse complement strand
GTATGAATTCAATTCTCCCCCATGTTTTCCGAATTGGTTGGGGGCGACGATAAAGACTTGATTTTCGATCGCACGCGCACGCAAGAGCACTTCCCAGTGGTCGCGACCGGTCGGCAGAGTAAATGCCGATGGAGTGACAATGATCTCGGCTCCGCGATCGGCATACAGCTGAAACAGGTTTGGAAATCGGATGTCATAGCAGGTCGCCTGCGCTAATTGGCCGACTTCGGTTTCCGTAATTGCCAAGACTTCACCGGGTGTCATAAAATCTGATTCTCGAAACGTCACCCGGCCGGGTAAATCGATGTCGAACAAGTGAACTTTTTGGTACTTCGCCAACGGCGAACCGTCGGGCCCAAAAATCAGACTTGTGTTGCATATTTTTTTCGATTCGGTTTGTTCTCCTATGCTGCCGGCAACTAAAGTGATCCCAAGTTCGGCAGCCAACTGGCCCATTAACTGACTGGTTGGCCCAGGAATCGGTTCGGCATTCGCAACGATTGTTTCTGGTTCGCCCAGGCAATTGAACAATTCCGGGATGGCAACTAGTTGGGCACCTCGTTTCGATGCTCGACGAACTAAGCGCTCCGCGATCGCAAGGTTTTCAGCTTTGTTTGCAGTCGATGTCATTTGCACAGCGGCAACAATGTGGCGCGACATAAGGATCCTGGCTTTTGTTTTTGTGTTGTGATCAGCTCGCCCGTCTAATGCTGGCGATAGGAAATGCTACTTTTGTGATGGCTTTTTCCAAGGGAGGCCCGGCCACCAGGTCGCCCCGGCGTGATTGGCTTGATTGGGCCCTGGAGTCGATCGGCCGCATTCAATGACTTGACGCAGTTTCGCGGTCAATTCTTCGACGACGGCAGGGTACTGGGCTTGAAGGTTTTGAGTTTCTTTCGGATCTTCAACCAGATTAAAAAGCTGAATCGGGGGGAGGTTTTGTTTGGCGGCAGCTGCCTCACGCGGTGGGCTCCACCCGCCTGATCCGCGACAAAAAAGCAGTTTCCATTTGCCTTGACGAATCGCAAAATGTCCCGACACCGAATGATGAACAACAACTGGGTGAAGTGGTTGTTCGGCTTTTTGGCCAAGTAGTGTATTCAGGAGACTGACGCTATCTTCAGCTGCATTGGTCGGTAGTGGGTGATCAAGAACGCTTGCGCAGGTTGCCATGATATCAGCCAGAGTGATGGTTTCACTGCTACTACTACCTGATTTGATTTTGCCAGGCCAACGGACAAAAAATGGAACGCGGTGTCCCCCTTCGTAGGCATCAGCTTTCCAGCCCCGCCAGTTTTCATTCAGGTGAATCCCTCCTGCGTCGAGTTGGGCAAAGTTGGCTTTGTTGGAGGTTCCGTTGTCACAAGTAAAAAAGACGAGTGTATTTTCGTCTTGTTTCGATTCTTGGAGAGCAAGCATGATTTCGCCAATGGCCGCATCGGTTTGGATCAAGAAATCGGCGTATTCACTGACTTTGGATTTGCCTTGATAATTTTTATGGGGCGCGATTGGTGTGTGGGGGGAGGGCAGGGGAACGTATAGAAAGAAGGGCTTCTCCTGTTCGCGGCGATCGCGAATGTACTGACCGCATCGTTTGGAATACTCCGCAAGCACGGCCCGAAAATCCCACTTGGCGACGGCGGGGCCTGCCGACACGCCAACCATTGCTCCTGATTTCATTCTCGCGGTAATCTCTCCCAACAGTCGATCGTTTTCACGCCAAATGTAGGGTGGCCAATTGGGGACGTCGTCGCCAAAATAGTAATCAAATCCATGATCGTTTGGTCCTCCTTTGACGGGGGCAGTGAAGTCAATCTCTGATTCTTTGGTTGTGGTTCCTCCACCTTTTTTAGGCCAATTCCAGCCAAGGTGCCACTTGCCAATGCAGGCGGTGTCGTAACCATGATGTCGAAACATTTCAGGCAGGGTCAGTCGCTCATCCTCAATCAATGGACGCTCCCACACGCCGACAATTCCGCGTTTGAGTCGGGATCTCCAACTGTAACGACCCGTCAGCAGGCCGTATCGAGTTGGCGTGCAAACAGCTGAGGTCGAGTGAGCATCAGTGAAAGAAAATCCTTCTCTCATCAACTGATCAATCGAAGGGGTTTCCATTCCCATGTTGGCGTTTAATCCAGAAACAGAGTCGTAACCCATGTCGTCGGCAAGGATCACAATCACGTTAGGTTGATCTGCCTCGGCCAATGAGGTGCTAAGCAGCGATACCGAGAAAATTAAATACAGCAGCAGTTCTCGTCTCATCGGCAAATCCTGTAAGCTTCAGTTTGGGTGATTGTCTCGATGTGACTGGTGTCCGCGCGAAAAAATCGGCGAAGCATCAGCTCGTCTGAGGATAAGTGTAACTCAAACGGATACAGGTCTTTAGCGATTGCTGCCAAACTCCCTTTTTTTTCTGCCTCGCGATGATCCCCGCCGTCGTGGGGCTCGTGCTTTTTCCATGCGTTTGGTTTTTCGGTCGTCATCACAAAACAAGTTAACAAACCGCGAGTTCGTTGAAAAGAAATTTATCGTGTTCAATGAGGTGGCGTGATCCACGACTGGCGATAGCTGACAGCAAAATATTGAGCTGGCGATTGTCCGGTCGGTGTCGCTTTGAATCCTGATTTACCTCCGTTGTTTCCAATCATTGAGGAAATAAAGATGGAACAAGATTTATTTGCCAAGGCAATTAGGCCAGGATGTCAGTTGCAACTTGGCCGTAGACGTCCGTCAGGCGAAAATCTCTACCCGCGTGTTTGTAGGTCAATTGTTCGTGATCAAGTCCCATTAAATGCAAGATCGTGGCGTGCAAATCATGAATCGGCATCCGGTTTTCAATTGCATAATATCCAAATTCATCGGTCTTGCCGTAACGAAAGCCCCCTTTGACGCCCCCGCCTGCCATCCACATCGTAAATCCTTCGGGATGGTGATCTCGTCCGATGATTTTTGGATCGCCCGCTTGAGCTGTGGGTGTACGCCCAAATTCGCCGCCCCACAAAACAAGCGTATCCTCCAACAGCCCGCGTTGTTTTAAGTCTTTGATTAGACCCGTGATCGGTTTATCGATTTGCGCTACATTGATTTCATGCCCTTGCTTCAAGTGTGAATGCTGGTCCCATTGTTCGTTGTTGAACGGGAGGCTGTGCGCGTGACTGATCTGAATAAACCGGACGCCTCGTTCAGCAAACCGTCGAGCGAGCAAACACATCTGTCCAAAATTCTCCGTTTTCTCTTCGTCCATTCCATACAGTCGACGCGTCTCGATGGATTCTTGGGAGAGATCAATCGCCTCCGGTGCGGCAGTCTGCATCCGAAAAGCCAACTCAAAAGACTGAATCCGAGCCTCCAGTTCAGAATCAAAGCCGAGTTGCGCACTGTGTTGGTGATTGATTTTGCGAAGAAAATCCAGCTGTCGACGTTGCTCTTGAGAGGTGGAAAATTTATTTTTCAAGTTGCCAAATTTTGCATTTTTTGCCAGCGAGTTTGGGTATCCCGGTTCACCTAGAGAAACGCCCTGATGAACGGCTGGAAGAAAGGCATTCCCGAAGTTGTCGACTCCGCCGTGCAGGCTGCTTGGGCAGATGGTAATGAAGCCTGGTAGGTTCTGATTTTCGCTGCCGAGGCCGTAGCTGATCCATGAGCCCACGCTGGGTCGCAGCGTCGAATCGCTTCCGGTAAATAGTTTCATGCACGCACCACCATGTGCAACGTTGGTGTCGCAAACGCTATGTAGCATGCACAATTCATCAGCGACCTGAGGTAGATGTTGCCAAAGTTGGCTCATCGGTAATCCGCTTTTGCCTACCTGGCGAAACTTCCAAGGAGATCCAAGCAAGTTGCCTCTGGAAGCAAATTGGACTCTCGTTCGTTTAAACGGCGGCCGCTCTCCATTACGCTTGGTCAACTCAGGTTTTGGGTCAAATAGATCAACGTGCGAGGGACCTCCATGCATGAACAAAAAGATGATTCTTTTTGCCCTCGGGCGAAGATGTGGAAGGGGGAGTGAAGGCGTATCTTGATCGGTTGGGTCATTGGGGAGATCGCGAAGAGACGATCCTAATAACTGCCGGTCAGCAAGCAGTCCGCCCAACGCCAAGCCGCCAAAACCGACACACCAGCGGTTGAGTAATTCACGTCGTGTAAGGTTTGCAAGCGGGTTCATTTGAGATAAAGAAACTCGTTAGACATGAGAATGACGTGGCAAAAAGCTGGCCAGGTGTTTTGAGTGTTGGCTAAAAATTCTTTGGCTTGGATGAGCTCTTTTGGTTTAGGGGCGCGGCCGAGGACCGAAATGTAAAGGTGCTCAATGCGTTGTTCTTCCGCTTCAAATTCATTTGTAATATGGTCTGCCAGTTGGGTTGCTAAATCACGAACCCATGAACTGTTGAGTAAGAACAGGGCTTGAGTCGGGACGGTCGTCGAATCCCGGTTGCCTTTGGGGGCAGCTGGATTAGGGAAATCGAAGAGTGTCAAAAATTTGAAGACGTTGGTTCGAACGATTGGCAAATAAACCGTTCGACGAGCCGAGTTCTGATAATAGTCACGATTGTTTTCGAGATCTTGCGGTGATGGATTGGCTGTCGTGACTCCCATGAGCGGAGCACCACCCACTGAATCGTCAAGCTGTCCAGAGATTCTGAGCAGTGAATCACGGATGACTTCTGCTTCCAATCGCCTTGGTTGCCAACGCCACAAGTTAATATTATCCGGATCAAGTTCAGATTGTTTTGCGGAGAATTGGCTGCTAGTTTTGTAGGTTCGCGAAGAGACAATCAGTCGCTGCAATGCCTTGATCGACCAATCGTTTTTCAGCAAGTAGGACGCGAGAAAGTCCAGCAGTTCAGGGTGAGTTGGATTGGCTCCAGATAAACCAAAGTTATCGGTCGTTTCGACAATTCCACGGCCAAAATGCCATCGCCAAATTCGATTGGCGATGACCCTTGCTGTGAGCGGGTTCCGTTTGGCAGTGATTGCTTGAGCGAGTTCGAGTCGCCCACTCTGGAGCTTGGGATAGGCTGTTTGCTGATCGCCATTGACTATCGTCAAAAAACGACGGGGTATCTTTGCTCCATGTTGGCGATGGTTGCCACGAATGAAAATAACAGCATCATCGATAGCACCGTCGGCGACGGACATCACCTCAAGTCCTGAAAATTTCTCCAACTGTTGATTCAGTTCAGAAATTTGAACTCGTAATTCATTAAGTGATTTCTTGATTGCCGCCGAGAAATATTTTTCTGCTTTAGCGATATTGGAAAGAGGTCCACCTTGGGTGACGAGTCGTTGGGCCAATGTCGTAGGAACGATTGAATTCAAGGTAGATTCATGATTGAGAAAATCAGACCAACAATTCAACGCCTGAAGGTCAAGTGATTTCTTGTCGGCAATTTGAGAGGGAGATTCAGTTGGGGCTGCGGAATTACCGCCTACGCCGGATTGAGGTTTACCCACTCGGACAATGATCAACTCGTCGAGGTGTGACATGTTGGGCTGAACTTCGAATCGAAGCGTGTTTTTTCCAGCGGCAAATTCGTAGCGGCCTTCGACATGCCACTTTTGCCCATCAGGATGCCAACTGCCCGTCGTTTCCCCCATGCACTGATGGTTGACGACGATTCCATTGATCGAAAGTTGGCCGGGACGCGGGTTGGCAGCGGCGTAGCGAAACTCGACTTGGTAAATGTCCTTCGATGGTAATTCAAAATCATATTCAACCCACGTCGTGTCCCCGCCACGGTCCGAGACGATCCCAATCCCTTTGCCATAATTGTCGTTTTCAATCACGGCCTCGCCTCGCTGAAAAGACTCTGCATCCCGCCAAACGCCGGGTGATACAAAATCACTTCGTTGACTGATTTCGCCAATCGGCCGCAAACGAGAGCCCTTGATCTGGGTTGAAGTTCGTTCAACCACGTTGGCATCGAGGTTTTGAAGACGCCAATGATTGACCTTGCGAGCCGCCAAAATATATTGGGTCGGATTTTGACTCGCTGTCTCAATGATTCTCTCGGTTTCCCTTGTCGCCATAAAGATAACTTGCGAGTTGAGGTCGGCAATTTTCCGTTTGATGGAATCTTCTTGAGCTGAAACGAGTCTGCGATTTTTCAACTGGGTGCTGCGTAAAATTCCAGACAAAGCGTAGTAATCGCTTGTTGGAATGGGGTCGAATTTATGGTCGTGACATCTTGCACAGCCAATTGTCATGCCTATCAGAGACCGGCCAATGGTGTCGAGTTGCTCATCAATAATATCCGCGCGCTTCTTCTCCTGATCTTTTTCTGCGTCAATCTTGATCCCCAACGAAAGGAATGTCGTGGCCGACAATCGTCGGTTGGTTAGGTCGTAGTTTTCGGTTGGAGGTAGAAGGTCGCCGGCCAGTTGTTCGATTAAAAATTGATCAAATGGCGTGTCCAGGTTGAACGCTTCGATGACGTAATTTCGGTATCGCCACGCATGTGGGTAAGGGTGATTCTCGTCAGCGCCGTTGGAGTCGGCGTACCGAACCACATCGAGCCAATGTCGCCCCCATCGTTCGCCATAGTGCGATGATGCTAATAGCTGATCGATTAGCCGGAGCTCAGCATCCGGGGAATCGTCGTTGATGAATTCGTTGATCTCTGCACGGGTTGGGGGCAACCCGATCAGATTAAAATACAACCGTCGAACAAACGACTCCTGACTTGCCAGTCCGACTGGCTGCTGGCCGTTCCTTCGAAGCTCGTCAAAGACGATTGCGTCGATCGGGTTTTGATTCCACGATTTGTCGTTGATCGTTGGGGGTGGAATTGCCCTGATTGGACGAAAAGCCCAATGATTCCGCGCCTGTTCCCAATCGATTCTCGTATCAGTTTTGGTGCGGTGATCTGCCGAGCCGTGACTCTGGAATGACTCAGGGGCTTTGGTTCCGGAGTTAATCCACTTTTTAAAATCCTCGATCACGTTGGCCGATAACTTTCCACTGGGCGGCATTTCGTATTGGTCGTACTCAAGCGCGGAAAGCAAAAGACTCTGTTGGTCGCCGTCAGCAATAATTGTGTTACCGTTATCGCCCCCTTTTCGCATACCAGTAATTGAGTCCAAGCGGAGATTGGCCTCAACTCGTTTAGCTTGGGGGCCGTGGCACTCGAAGCAATGCTCGATAAGGACCGGTCGGATTCGTGTTTCGAAAAATGATTCGTCGGCCGCACTGATTTCCTGAGCATTGGCATCTGGGCAAACGATGCAGTATGAGATTGCCACAAATATGCTTAAGGAAAGACGCGGCATTTTCGACCTGGGGAGGAAACGAAGCATCAAACCTGCCGGTGGAATGAACGGTGTTAAGCAATAGGGATCATTATAGAGTAACGATATGCCTCTTGGTACCAAATTTAAGCACGCAAGTCACGGACTTGAGTGACTTTTTCAGGGCGACAGTTTGCTGCTCACTTTTCTATTTTGGTCGCAACCAGTTTATGAGGATCAGTTATGATGTCACTCCTGTAGATGTTGGCAAGTCTGCCCATCACCACCCGCCAATTATTACCGAATAAAACACATAATGACTATCGAGCCACGACACTTGATGACCCGAGTCACGGCAGCTTTCGCTTTCATGTTTTTTGGGGGAATGGATACTTCGGCGGCGTACGCGCAGGAAAAAACTGACTCACCTCGAATCGTAAATATCATTAATTTCATTCGCCAATGTGAGCCTCGTATCGACTGGATTACCGAGGATGTGCTTTATGAAACGGTGGTTTCGCAGGTCAAAAGTATGAAGCAGCATCAGCTCCGGGGAACGTTTTTGTTACAATATGATGCACTTATGGATCGGCGGTATCAGGCATTACTTAAGTCGTTGGCCACTGACCAGTTTGAAATAGGTGCCTGGTGGGAAATCCCACAGCCCTTAGTCGAAAACTCTGGATACGTTTGGCGTGGGCGGTTTCCCTGGGATTGGCACGCTGACGTCGGCTTTGCGACCGGGTATTCTCCCGAGGAACGTGAAAAACTGGTGGATACCTATATGGCCGACTTCAAGCAAGTTTTTGGGTATTATCCAAAGTCGGTCGGGTCATGGTTCATTGACGCTCACACCTTAAAGTACATGCATGAAAAGTACGGAATCGTCGCGTCTTGTAATTGTAAGGACCAGATCGGAACCGATGGATACACGATGTGGGGAGGCTATTGGAATCAGGGTTATTATCCGAGTAGTAAGAACGCCTACATGCCTGCACAGAATGCTGAAAATCAGATTCCCGTGCCTGTTTTCAGGATGTTGGGAAGCGATCCCATTCACCAATATGACAGTGGTTTGGGGGGCAACCACCAACGCGTTGTTTCGCTCGAACCTGTATATACAGGTGGGGGGGGTGATGCGAAGTGGTGCCGCTGGTATTTCGATGCGTTTATCGAGGGTGCAGCGATGGATTATGGCTATGTCCAGGCCGGTCAGGAAAACTCGTTTACCTGGAAGAAAATGGGACGAGGTTTTGAGATCCAAATGCCGATGATCGCTGATTTACTCAAAGAAGGTAAGGTGACCGTGAAGACACTCGGCGAAACGGGACGGTGGTTCAAAGAGAAGCACAAAGTCACACCACCGACGTCGGTCACCGTCCTCAATGATCACACCCTGAAAGATCAAAAGACAGTGTGGTTTAATTCGCGTTTCTACCGTGCCAATTTGCTCTGGGAAAAAGGGACGCTGCGATTTCGGGATATCCATCTTTTTGATGAGCGGGTTGCTTCTGATTACCTGACGAAAAAAGGAACATCGAATCAGTGTTTCTATTACACTTTGCCCGTGGTTGATGGTTTTCGCTGGAGCTCACTGGACACCATTGCGGGTCTGCGTCTGATGACAGGCGAGGGAGTGGAGGTGCAGGGGGGCGTTCCAACAGTCGATGACAGCCTAGAGGGTGAGTTGGTAGTTCGATGGCCAACGAATGCACCGAGAGGAGAGATTGTGATGACCTTCAAAGAGTCCTCGCTCAATATTTCGGCGACGGGGAGCTTAAAGGACAGCTGGTACTTTGAGTTAACCAACGCCCCCAAGGCGGAACTACCTTTCTCTGAAATTACCCGCCAGCGGCTGTCCTGTTCTTTTAGGCAGACAAAGTACACAGTGCTCGCGGAAGAAGGTGCGTTCAAGGCGTCAACTGAATCGAGTTTACAGATCATTCCAGAGGCCCACGGCATCAACCTCAATTTTTCAACCAGATAGTTCTCAGTATTCAGGCTTTGTCGCATCCGAACGACTTGAATTAATTCAACATTCGCAGTCCTTGGGGGAGCGATTCACCGTAGATTCGCCCCTGTTGCTCGACGTCAAAAGATCCCCCCTCATCGACCATTTCGATTAGGTGATCAGCTGCATTGGCATCCTTCAACCATCCAAGAACCTGGCGGCGCGTGTGAGGATCGATGTCGCGATAACGATCATTGGTCCGCCGGGCCATTTGTACAATCGCCAAATGTTCCAGCGGGCTGCTTTCTCTTTGAGACATGAGTTCGAGAATCCAAGTCTGTGTTTGTTCGACATGCACAACTGTGTTTAATGGCCCGTAGAGTGGGACGCGTTGGCCCAATCGTCCCCAAGCCCAGATCATCGCGTTGCGAGCATTTTTTAGTCTTCGTTTGTTGATAAGTTTGGCAATCAGATTGCCGAGTTTGATTTTTTGAGGTTCAAGCAACAGTTCGAGAGAACCCAGCAATCGCCAAACTTCGACTGATTCTTCTGGCCGAATGGGAGCGGCGGTACTGGCGATCGGTTTACCCTCCATTTGTTTCTCCAGTGCCCTCAGTGAAGAGAACAAAGGTTCAGCCAAAGCCGACTGTTGACCACGAGACAGTCCTCCTCCCAATCGCCGCCAGAGGATAAGTGATTCGTTTTGAATGTTGACTGATCCATGAATCAATTTTCCGCGCAAGGTCCGCCACGTTTCAGTCACTCGCCAATCATCGAGTGCAACCCCGTAGCCAGGGCGGAGCGAGTAACCCAAGAGGTTGAGCCACCGTGATTCGTGTTTTGCGCTTTTGCGGCGTCCGGATTTCTTTCCTTCGCTCCATTCAAACTCGATTAACGCATCCCAAACTCGGCGAAGAAAAGACATGGGCCACTCTTCACGAGGGGCTCCAATGACAGTGCTTAGTTGTTTAATTAATTCTTTGGGGTCGCCGGTGCCGGTGGTTGGTTGGGAGGTCTCATCGCCTTGTTCGTTCTCTTTTGATAACTCATTGAATACATTGGCAATGCATTGTTCGCAGGCCTGCCAGGTTTGCTCATCGACATGACCTTGTGTTTCGCCGACGGCTGAATGAACCTCAACGTCGGTTTGGGTGGTAGATCGGATGTCGAATCTCAATTTCCAACTTCGGTCACTTTCTTGTTCCAGACAAGATAAATCAATGGTGCCAATCTCGGTTAGTCCGATTTGCAGCTTGACCGAGACGTCCCGTTTTTCATTCCGGCTCTTTGCACGCAGGACCGTCCGAATGGGCGGCAGAGAAGTCATTTGTTCCGGATCAATGGCTAAAATCTGGCCAGGTTGGTCAGCCAGTCGAGTGCTCGACACATAAATCGAAAACTCAACGGGCTCTGACAGGGTCAGTAAGAACTGTCGGTTTTCTAGCGTAAAAGATTGTCCAGGCTCCGCGTTGCCCGGCATGATACAGATCGCCTGATTTTTTCCTGAGTCATCGCTGCCAATGCCGATGTAATAACTGCGGGCCAGCGAGGCGGCGATGCGAACACCCATGTCGCGCCGGACGATGCCATAATAGGCGGCGCCTCGTGCCACCGCCAGATCCAGCCGGTCGTTTGCCAGCAGTCGCGGCGACCACCCCGGGCTGTTGGTTTGAAACCACTTTGAGATTCTTTCGATGACGGTGGTCCGCAGAATGGGTGAAGCGAAAAATCCACCATTGAACAAGACGATGTCTGGTTTGGCGTTGGCGAGTTTGGCAGCAGAATTATCCGGTTGCGGCTCCGATTCAAACGAGCTTGCTTCACCGGCATCCGCATGAGTTGTCAAGAATTCTGCCAGATAGCGTGTGATGCCGGGGTCGCTTGCGTAAGGTAAGCCAAACTCCTGAAATCCACTGGCATGTCGTAAGGGTTTGTCAGTCAATTGAACTTCGGGTAAAAAACCCGCGACGATTAAATTTCGAATTTCATCGCGTGTGGCTTTTGTTTGCAAACTGCCACCAATCAATTTGGAGCCACGACTTGGCAAACTGACGGTCATTGAGTCGATGCCTTCATCGGAAAGCATTTGCTCTTTGATTTTACGACTGGTTCCGACCAAAATGTCCCACTGATAGGCTTCCAGTTTCCCTCCGTCCGTCAACTTTTGTTCCAGATATTTCGCGATCGCCAAGTCAAGGTTATCACCCCCGAGGATCAAATGGTTTCCGACAGCGACGCGATGAAATTGGATTTTTTGTGCCGCCTGACCCTGGCTGTTTTGCTTGTTCTCTTTTGCTGGGCTTCCTTCGTTACTCTTGCGAACTCGAATCAAGGTGAAATCGGTCGTTCCGCCGCCAATATCGCAAACAAGAATTTTTTGTCCGATTTCGACACGCGATTCCCAGTCTGAATCGTGTTTGTAAACCCACGCGTAAAACGCAGCTTGGGGTTCTTCGATCAGAACAACACGTGACAGACCGGCAAGCGAGGCAGCTTCGACCGTCAACTCTCTTGCAACCTCGTCGAAAGATGCGGGTAGGGTGAGCACGATATCTTGATCGGCTAACGGGTGGTCAGGAAATCGTTGGTCCCAGGATTTTCGAATGTGCCTGAGATATTGACCGCTTACCTCGACCGGTGAAAGTCGTTTGACATCACCCGCCCCTTGCCATGGCAACAGGGCGGCGGTTCGATCAACAGCCGCATGGCAGAGCCATGACTTTGCGGAGGCGATACCGCGACCTGAGGTGCGAGCTGTTTCATCGCGGGCGAGCGCTCCCACGCAAAACGCGGGTGGTTTCTTGTCCCAAGGCAATCGCAGTTGTTCTCTCGATTCTGGATTGCCGGTTTGAACCGGTTGAAAGTAAAACGAGGGTAAAGTGTCGAGAGATTCTGTTTCGCCCGGGGCAACGAGTTGGGGAATCGACAGCACGCGAATCTGCCAGGGCAGTTCCTCGGTGTCGATGTAGGTGACGGCTGAATTGGTGGTTCCCAAGTCGATGCCAACGACATAGCGACTGGGAAGGTCGTCGATCAGCGGGTCAAAAGTTTCTGGTTGAGTCACGAGCGTTTTTCAATTCGATTGAGTGTTTCAATAGGTCGTTGAAGCCGATTTAACTCCCACCAAGCGATGGCAGAACTGAGGTTGCGGAGTGCAAGTTATTACAGCTAAAGCAATGCGGCCTCGAGTTTAGATGCCTAACTGTCTTCTCGGACGTTGAATTCGAGCTTCCACTTTTGCAACTCCGGAAGATCGGTTATTCCGTCACCCGCAAATTGCCCGCACCATAATTCAAACATCCCCAACTCGGTGATTCGTGAATCAAATTTGACGGGAACGTAAGCTTCCTCTGATCCTTCCATCGTTAACGTCGCGGTTAATGGATCTGTTTCCAGAAGTTCTTCCTCGGTCCAACGCTCCAGAACTAATCCAGGTTGATCCGACTGTCGTGAGTTAGATCGAAAGAAACGAAAGCTGACGGGTTGACCCACCACGAGTCCGATTTCACCCGAGGGCACCTCTGCCTGGGTTCCTTCTTCCATGCCAAATGGCACGACACATAGCGCTTTCAAGGGCCGCGGTGCACCGGGAATCGCAAGGCCCGCTGTCTCGATTCCAATGTAATAAGAGTAGGCCGAGCCTCCTCGGATTCTCAAGCCGCCAGATTGTTTGTTCCAGCCATAAAAGCAACTGCCACGGGCGACCGCGAAATCAAGATCGTGAGACCCGGTCAACGAAACGACGTTGGGATTTTGACGATCCGAGGCAGGCAATGGGTCGGACCACTCCGACATGACACTTAGCATGCGATCTTGAAAGCCATTGGCTTTGAAAACGCCACCATTAAATAACACGTGTTGAGGTAAACCCAAGCGGTTGTCATCCTTGAAACAGTGTTGATTCAAAAAAGCTGCGATGTGTCGTGTAATGCCTGGATCGGATTCGTAAGGCAAGCCAATTTCTTGAAAACCAGATTGAGGAAGGCGCTGAGGTCGGTCATCGAGGTTGCATTTTGGAAAGAAGCCATCGAGCAGTAAGTTGGCGATTTCCTTCCGTTGCACGTCAACCGAAACGGTCCCCCCAATCAATTTACTCCCGCGTCCAAGAATTGAAATTGAATGGGTCTCAGGCCCGTTGGGAGTAAGGAGTTTCTCTTTGGCTGCGCGGCATGAATGCCAGAGCGAAATGGATTGCCATGGATCAAGCTGAGTGCCCTTTGCCGCAAACTTTTCAGCGACCGCATGTGCGGCTGCAAGATCCATGTTGTCGCCACCCACGAGCAAATGATCGCCAACTGCGGCTCGACGGAGAACCAATTCGCCATCTTCATCATCGACCGCGATGAGTGTCAGGTCGGTGGTTCCACCACCGACGTCACAAACCAGAACGGACTGGCCAACGGTTAGGATTTTACGCCAGTCATCGCCTTGTGTTGCAAGCCATGCATATAACGCAGCTTGGGGCTCTTCAAGTAAAACAAAGTCAGCAGGTAAGCCTGCCGCCAAGGCCGCTTCGCGAGTCAGTTCGCGGGCGACTGGGTCAAAGGATGCTGGAACGGTGAGTACGACCTGTTGATTCGCGATGGGTGAATCAGGGAATTCATGATGCCAGGCAGCGACGAGATGTTCGAGGTATTGCTGAGCCGCAGCCACAGGTGAGATTTTGGCGAGCTGCTCAGGAGCATTCCACGGCAAAATTGGCGCGCGTCGATCAACTTTGTTGTGACAAAGCCAACTTTTGGAAGCGCCGACGGTTCGGTCAGGAGCTTCGGCACCTCGCGTCCGGGCGAGTTCGCCGGTTGCAAAAGACCGGTTTTCTGACCAAGGCAAATCAAACGCGTTGCTGCCGGATTCAGCTTCGCTGGCGATGTAAGAAAACGAAGCCAATGATGATCGGTATTCGACCGTATTGGCTGCGACTAATTGCGGAATTTTGAGCAAGCGGATTTCAGGCGGTTGGTTGGCCCGGTCGTTTGGCTCGCCCTGTTCGCAATACGCCAACACACTGTTAGTTGTTCCAAGATCTATGCCAATCGTATATTTCAATTTCGGTTCCATGGTTTTTCGTTTAAGAGAGGCCATTCACACGAGCCACTATCTGGGCTCGCCGAACTGTTTGAGCTGGAAAAAATAAAAGGAGCGTTGCAATTCCGAGTTGCTGCAACCACCGCATTCATCCAATCAATCTGGCGAAGTATGACATGCAGGATTTAAGAATTGTGCGGCCTTATCCAATTTCCAATTCAACGGGAGCGACAATCAGGGCGGTGGATTTGTCGCCGGACCACTGAGGGACTTCGCAGCGAGTGGCTTTCCAGCCGTGGTGGGTGACGGTGCCATGAAACGGGGCTTCGCCAGCAACATTGCCGGTGAGGCGAAACTCGGTGGGGTCAAAGGAAGCCGGAGTCTTCATCGGGGAGCCATCAGCTTCGCGGGTCAATGGTTCGAGTCCGAACATTCGTTCAATGACTTTGCCAGAGTCGCGCAACACATCGCGTGCGGCTGAACCGACTTGTGCGTCCGAATATTCGTCCAGTGATTCGTTCACGATGTCTAGCAAGCGTGCTTCACGTTGCAAGGCGGCCAGTAGGCTGATGGCATCGCTCCGAGTTGGGGCCGGTCGGGAGGGCGCGGCGGCTTTTTTTACTGGTGGCTGAGCGATTTTTGGTTGAAGATTGCCGTCCATTAATTGTTGAAATGAATCGCTTAATTCACGATTGAAGAGTAGTTTGCAAAAAGCTTTTGTCGCCGCAACGAGTCCCATGCTTGGCTTTCAGAAGGTGCCCAGAAAAAATATATGTTGGTTTATCTTATCCGGTACCGGGAATATCGAAAACGAGCAATTGGATTGAATTGTGTGTCTTCTTTTTCAAGTGATAAATTTCATTGATTCCGGCTTTAAAATTAACTTAAGCGCCGTCTTTGGGGTGATTCGGTAAACGCTGCCAGTGTGTTAAGTCGACAACTTGATCGGCTCAGCGGATGCTTCTTAACTCAAGCCTGGCTCGGTTTTGTGGTCTCGGGTGGTTTTTTCAGGACGTACGCTTCGAAACTCAATTAGTCTGTCTGGAGATGGACCTAGATTTGGAGTCACCTTGGCTTTGCCAAAGGAGAGGTTCCGAGGAGTTGAAGCTCGATAACCTCGAACTGACAGGCTATGGTCTCAAAGTTTGAAATTGATTGGTCAGATCTTCAAACGCGACAAGATTCCAAGCAAACCTTTGTTGCGGATCTTCCAGAAGAATGAAAGAAATCGCCTCTCCAAAAATTCTTGCAACCTGGTCTTTTCCTTGTGTTTCAAGCAGAGAGTGTAAAACAGACGGCCAGCAGAAGCCAAACATGCCTTTGAATTGTTTTCCTGTTTGCAAATTTGTGTGGAGCAGTTTTTTTAGATGCTCGAGTGTTGCGTCAGGGTCTTGGCTAAAGATGACGATCATCGCGTCGTTTTCCCACGCAGCCTCGACGGGGCAGGGAAGCTCGTCCTGCGTCAACAGGATTGGGCCATGATGCTCGTGCCCCACGGGGAGAAAATCAAAAAGTGGTGTTCCGATCAAGCAAGCCGATTCTACAGCATCGGCTGGGGTTGAATTTGTTTTAGATTCCGCTTCAACGTCATCATCGAGTTCAAACGCCGAAGAGCTGGGTGCGGTTGCTGACTCAGTAATTGGAGATTGGTGGGTGTCTTCGGGTGTTGGGGAGGCAGCGTCTGCATCAGCAGGACTTGGTTCAGAACCGGGGGGATCGATCTCTAAACGGGTGAAATCAACACAATAAAGTGGTTTTGCGGTGGCAGAGATTTCAGCAATGAGTGCCGTAAGTTGAGCCGCATCTTTTCCGGTATGAAAATAAAGTCCATTGCTTTGTAGGTTGTCAGGAGTTTCTGGTGGAGCGTGCAGCGTTTCAGGTGCGACCTTGGGTGGGCTCTGAGGATTAGGATGGTCTGGCTGCGAATGACCTACCGGAGCGATGGAATCAAAGGCATTGTAGTTTTGAATTTGGCTGTTTTCGACGGGTTCACGTTGAGGATAGATTTGGTTCGGTTGAGCGATACTATCTCGGTCAACACTATCGCGATTCAGCATGCGAGAATCCACCGGCGTTTTGGGCGGTGGAGATTGGTCTTGCTTTTGCGAATCGTCTTGCCAATCGATTTTAGGAGTCGATTTCAAATATTCATCGTCAATTGCTTCCCCAACTTGTTCTCTGAGTGGGCCACCCCCCTGCAAATGAACAGGAACAATGGACTGACTTTCGATGCCGGGCGTTGGGTAGTCAGATTGTGGTTCGATTCTTTGAGGTGGACGTGGGTTTGCCGGCGGAGGTGAGGAATAGTTTTCCGCCGGGGGGAGTGGGCGAGGCGGAGCAGGGCGTACCGCTTCAATGCTTCGTGAGAAGATCCCTGAATCCTCCTCTGAGGGGGGCGGAGGCACGTTGACTTGGGGTTGATTCGGCTGCGTTTGAGGCGGAGAGATAGGAGGCTTGGGGGCCTCCTCAATGGGAGGACTGTGGGATTGCCCGGATTGCCCCTGCTGGTTGGGTGATGCGATCGAACCGGCATGATGCTCATACGTGGGTTGAGGTGGTTGCGTGTTAATTTGCACGCTTTCATTAGGATTTGTAGTTGGTATCGGCCCCAATAAATTTGAAATTGAAGAATCTCCGCTGCTCACGACGCCGGGGAAGTTCTCAATTGAATTCGAAAAGTTTCCAGAAGAGACACTTGGGTTATTTGGTTTGGGGGGATTGCGAGGAACGCTTGAGGGTTGTCTTGAGGAGGGGGCTGCCGACAACAAGGTTGTGGTGAAGCGAGATTCGGGACCCGCGAAAAAACTTCCCCCATCGGCAACGGGATAGACCTTTTCCGGAACGATGGCCTCAATTGCATCTCGTTGGACCATAAAAGTTTTGTTTGTACTGCCTAAGTCCCGCAGTAACACCCGTTTCCCATCACATTTGATTTCACAGTGCTCCCGAGAGATCAAGGTGTCCGTCATTTGGATTTCAGCTTCTCCTCCCCTGCCGATGGTCAATCGCTCATTTGAGTTCAAAACAAATTCCCTGCCGGAATCTGGTCCCTTGGTGATCTCAATTCGAATCTTCATTACTCAAATTTCTTATTAGTGCAGATCTGTTATATTTCGTGGAGGTCTGGCGTGATTTCGATTTACGAGGGGCAAGTCAGTGGCTATTTTATAGTTCTGCTGCAGTCAATTGAAAGATAAAATTAATATGCAAAATCGGCAACTTCATTGGGGCGAAGGGCTTTTTCTGCGCCCCCAACACTTTCAGTCAGCCGATCGGTTCTGGCAAGAGTTGATCGGCGTTTCATCGTCATTTGATTCAGCGTTCAACTGGGGTTTATATCGGTCTCAGGTTAACGAAGACGCCTTGGATAATCAGATTATAGATCTTGTTCGATTTCAAGCGAGAACAAAACAAGGCACAATCCTGTCCTTTGATTCCTCGATCATCGACAAAGTCGACTTGAACCAGAAAAGCGAAACCGATCCGAGGTTCGATGAGTTCCTGAGGAAGAATAGCGGAATCAAGGTGTTTCTTGGAATCCCTCATCTGAAAATGTCTCGGCGGAATGTCGCTTTAAATGGAAATGATCTTCAATCACGTTTTATCGCCTTGCCTAAGCAAGTTGAAGACGAGTCGATTGGGGGCAATCCGCAGGAAATTGAAATCAAAGATTTCAATGCTCAAATTCTGTTTGAGTCGGATGATTTATCCGGATTTGAGACGATTCCAATTTTTCGGTTGGTACGTTCACGAGAAGTTGATGCGAAACTGATTCAGGACGCAAACTACTTCCCGCCCTGTTTAACCACTCAATCGTTCGCTCCCTTGCAGCGTAATGTGATGGAGGCGGTGTATGACGTATTAAAAAGCCGGGGCGACATTGTCAGGCGACAGGTTGTTGACGCCGGCATTTCGTTTTCTACCCAGCGGGCGGGTGCGGTCGACAGCCTTATGCTGTTGCGTTCCATCAACGAATCGCTTGGAACGCTAAATTGTCTTTCGTTTACCGAGGGTGTCCATCCTTTTGACGCTTACACGGCATTGTGCCAAATCATTGGACGATTGTCGGTGTTTGGTTCTGAAAAAGACAACGGCAACATGCCGCGCTACAATCACGAAGATCTTTTTGGAATCTTTTCGTGGGCTTTGACACGTATCAAAACACTGATTGATGTGGGAGATGCCGGCTACTTCCAACGATTTTTCAAAGGAACGGGACCGGAGATTCTCCAAAAACCAAAACTTCAAGTTTCATTAGAGCCTGAGTGGTTCGGTCGTGACTGGCAAATCATTCTTGGCTTGCATTCAATCGATTTACCTTCAGCGGAGTGTTTGAGCCTGCTGCAAGGCGAATGGGTGTTTAAGATTGGAGCCCCCAATCAAGTAGACTTTTTCTACGAGCGGCATGCTCGCGGAGTTAGACTTGGCTCGGTAAAACCGTTGCCATCGGTCCTGCCCATTTCTCAAAAATGGCGATTCTTCTCGTTTAAAATTGACGAGGCTTGGGACGATGCAAAGTCTAGTTGCTCCATCGCATTTCGATTCAATGCGGATCAAGTTGCCAACTTAACTGAATTGGAACAACATCAAACACTCGAAATGAAAGCAGGGGATCGCAAGGTCGCCATGGAGTTTGCCGTTTTTGCGGTCAAGGATCAAAGGTAATTTAATGCAACGAGAATTCGCACTAGCTGTAACTCCAGTGTTTAACACGGCGCTTTGGTGGATAGAGACGATCACCGATCAAAATCGCCCGGCACTTAGGATTGAAGAGATCAAGGATGGACATGCAGCCATCTCTGGCAAGATTAACGAAGCTCGAAAAAAGCTTGAGCCCAGAAGTCGCAAGACATGGGAGTTAATCCAATACGCCCTGGTTGCCTGGATTGATGAACAATGTCGTTCCTTAAACTGGGAGGGGCGAAACTGGTGGGAAAATAATTCACTGGAAGTGAACTATTTCGCTACCAAGAACGCACACGACGCGTTTTACGAAAAGGCCGAAGAGTCGCTTCAAAACCGGAACGCCATCGAAGTTTACTTCTTGTGCGTGCTCTTGGGTTTTCGAGGAATCTACATGGACCTTCGCCACCAGAACCCGGCCTATGTCGAACGGGCAGTGGATTTTGTCAACAGGCGGAATCTACCGACGGATCTGCGTGAATGGTTAAAACGAGCGGCTAGCATGATTCCGCTTGGTCAAACCTCAGGAAGCCTTGAGGTGGTCGATCGAGAAGGGATGGGCGCTCTTCCCTTGGCAGCAAGAGCAAGTTTCGTGTCTTCTTTGCTGTTCGCTACTTTTGCTTTTGGTGGATTGTTTGCGTACCTGCTGTTTGCCGGATTGCGTTAAGTTTCCCCTGTTGAATCGTGCTCAAGAAGGTCGGCGGAGTTCGGCCAAGCGTTAAATTAAACCGAGGTATTTTGTGCATTTGTTGAATCAGTATATCGGCCGATTCCTGGCAATTTTGTTCACCCCGTTTGCAGGGGTTTGGGGATTTATGCGTCGGGTCATTCCCGGCTTACGGAAACTGCCAACCCTTCGACCTGAAGTTCTTGCGGCGTTAATGAGCTTCATCTTCCTGATGTTGGTAACGATCGTGCATACAGTGCTCGTCTACAAAAACATCGACGGAACCAACGCCGTTCAAGAGTATCACCTCTTCAAACTGATTTTGCTTTCACTTGCGACACCACTGGTGATTTATTTCGGCGTCAGGGTTTTTCTTGCGCCTCCCAAATCGCCGTTTCCGGATATCGATCTTGCTTTTGAAGCTGGGCTCGAGGCCTTGAATAAGAACGGAATCCAAATCAAGGAAACACCGCTTTATTTGGTGCTTGGCATGCCTGACGGCAAAATGATCAAGCATTTGATGGGGGCGTCCGGGCGAAGTTTCGACTTCACTCACGCAACCGCTGACGGGCAAGCGATGCACTGGTATGGAGCTGCTGATCAGATTTATGTTTTTCTGACCGGAATCGGAAACGTCAGTCAGTTAACAAAAGATCTGGCAAGATATATCAATCAAAGCTCTCCCGAGAGCGAGTATTCAGAAGAGGGTTTTACAGGCACGATTGATGTCAGAGCATTGGGCAAAGGGAACAACCCGGCGGGCGTTGCAAGCGACATGGAGCCGGTAGGTGCTGTGGAGTCAGGAGGCAATTTTTCGGCCACGATTAAACCCGGTGACCTGGGAGTAGCAGCCACTCCATCGACGACCGAAAGTCGGAGACCCGCTCCTGCGTCAACTCAAAAAGCAAACACTCAACGCCTCTCAAGTCGTGAAAAACAGGCGAATCAAAAACGTCGGCTCAAGCATGTTTGTGAGCTGTTGCATCGGCATCGGAATCCAGTGTGTGCTCTCAATGGAATTGTTGTTTGTATGGCCTCTCGGCTGGTCGAAGAATTTCCTGGCGAATTGGCGCGACAAGTTAAAAATGATTTGTCCCTCGTCTGCGAAACCACCAAGGTGGTCTCAACAGTCACCGCAATCGTCAACGGGTTTGAAAATTACGAAGGTTGTCGAGAGCTTGTTTTCCGCTTAAGCGAAGTCGAAGGTAAGGACTTTACTAAGCGACGATTTGGTAAGAGCTACCGTTCCTGGGAAAATCCATCGGTGGAACACCTCAAGGAAATTTCCAACGAGTCTGTAGAGAATTTTGATCAATATATTTATTCGATCTTTACACATCGTGACGCCTTAAGTTCGCGACACGTCAATGGAAATCGGAATATGGTTAAGTTTCTGTGTTGGATCTATGCCAAGTTTTACGAAGGCCTTGAGACGACGCTAACGACTGGTTTTCATGCTGATACCGAAGACTTTCCTCGCTTTACCGGATGTTACTTTGTGGGCGTTGGTGAATCCAATGAATCTTCATTTTTTGCCTCGGGCGTTTTTGATCGAATTGACGAAAACCAGGGCGAGTTGGAATGGACTTCTCCTGTTTTACAAAAAGAAGAGACGCTGTCTTTAATGTCACAGCTTGTCTTTTTAGCTGGGCTAATTGCGTTTGCCGTGCTTATTTTTCTTGTTTTTACGAATCAGTAATCAACGAAATCATGGGTGCTGGTGAGAAAGGCCTAAGAGCGGTGGGCGTTGTCTGATGAGCGGGCTGGCAGCCGGCAACGATGAGTCAAATTGGTAATGTCCGGAAGAGTCGGTCGTCCGGCTCAAAGTTCAAATTCGGCTAAACGCTCGAAGAAGTCTTTGGTTTTTTGAGCCAAGGTTTGCGGGGGAATGGAAATTCTCGCGCGTCCGCTAGAACCGGCAAATGCATTCGTAGGAATTTCAGTTGATTTGACAGTGACCCGGTAAGGGGTTTGCGAACTCTTAATCTTTCCGGCTGCATCTTGATAAGTTTCCAAACCGATATCACCTACAGATTTTTGATTGAGATCGACGTCGACTTCGTAGATTTTGCCAACCAGTCCGTCAAATAAGTCACCCGGTTGTTGGACAAACATCAGTTTGAGTTTTTGGTCTGATTTGACAAAGTCAATCTCCCGTTCACCGATAAAGAGCGTCACTGTTTTTTTCTCTTCCGCTACGATCGAAAAGAGTTCTTCACCGCGTTCAACGAAACAATTCAAATTTTCTTTGTCGGTGGGACGTCCTTGCCGTGTTTTAACCGAAGCGTCTTGATAGATGTCGGTTCGAATTCCGGCAGGTATCAGGACGCCATCGACGGGAGCCTGCACCGTTAGTTTTGCATGCTTGTCTGCGAGTAATTTTAGTTCTTCTCTACTGGATTCGATGTTTTTTTGGGTGACCGCAATTTGCGAAGCAACCAACGGTTCTGAGTTTTCTCTTAACTTGAGTTTCTCCAAGTTGTTTTGCGCACGATTAAGTTTGTTTTTTACCTCCCGCAACTGTTCATTGATTTTGACACTATCAATTAACGCGACGGTTTGGCCAGAGTGAACGGGTTGGTAGGGAGCATTGATAAATGTCAATTTGCCTCGGGAGGGTGCATAAATCAAAGTTGGTGATTCGGCTTCAACTAAAAAATTGCAACGAACATGACTCGGGATTGGCAAGCAGAAAAACAGCGCTACCACTAAGCAAAAGATCGAGATTGGAAAGGCGGAGCGGACGAGACTTAAACGCCCCCATTGATTACGTCGGGTTGCCCTGAGCTTTTGAGATCCAGACATGAGCGGTCTTAAGAACAATCCAAGTGATAAGAAAACAATGACATACTGTCCCAAAACGCGAAGCCCCATGCTTTTTAGATAGACATAGACCATCACCATAATCGATCCGAGAACGAACCAACGATAGACAAATGAAAGAATTGAATAATACATAATCCAGCGTGGAAAAGTCTTTTCGTGTTTTGGAGCGCGAAACAACGAATTCCACTGATAGTCGAGAGCGGCTTTGGAAATTTGGCTGAGATTGGGCTGCTCAGTCAAATCTGAAAGCATGTAATAACCGTCGTATCTGAGCAGTGGGTTTCCATTAATCAAGACTGTGTTGATTGAACACAACAGGACAATGTTGAACATCATCGCATTCAATAAGCCGGGGCCCGTTGACATCCAGATCAAGGCTGCGATCGAAGCGATGATTATTTCAATGTAGATTCCGCCAAACGACACTAAAAGTCGCTTCCAGCGTTCGCGAAATGTCCATGCGTCAGAAACATTGCAATAAAGCGTGGGGATAAACGCCAAAAAAATGAGGCCGATCTCAAAACACTCGCCACCGCAGCGTCGACAAGCCATCGCATGCCCAAGCTCATGCAGAATTTTGACAATTGAAATCGAGATGATGAAACTAATCATGCTCTGCGTCGAAAGGAATTGGGAAATCGTAGGTATCCGATATGCCAATTCATCAGCGTTCCCCAAGATGAAGAGCAACGTGAGAACTGCCGCGAAAATCACCAGACACACGACGGCCGGATGGAAGAGAATCCAGCCGACCCAGGACAAGAAATCTAGAAGTGGTTTTGGATTAACACCCCTCAACCGAATGACTAATGGTGAGAGTATGAGGTTTTTGAGGTGGTTGGTGATCTTGGGGCCTTGATTGTCAAAGACCAATTGCCCGTAGCCGAATTCCTCGACGGAAACGAGGTTGTCATTGACCAAGCGATTTTTGAATTGACCTATCTGATCAATAGAAAGCGATTTTGTCCGATACTTTTCTTGCCAGATTCGTTGAATTGCCTCGTCTGTTCGGACACCATCAAAAAGCTGAAGGAGCTGGAATTCCCGGCTGGAAAAAAGAAAGTGATTAAAAGAAATCGGATCTTTGACTACCCAGCAGTCATCAAGCTTCAGGGTCCGTTCGATGAATTCGAGATCTTGCCGGAGCTTGAGTTTCATTAATGAATTTTCAAAAGCTATGAATTAACAAACCACTGGCTGGATTATGCAATCAAAAAAGATTTCGAATTCAACGTTGGTTTACTTCGTTTTGAACTGCTTGAGGACGTGTGTCAATGAGAATGTCACCGCGCAATCCCGGGACCAGTCGATTGTTGACGTTGTTGATTTCCGCCCAAACAACGATTTGAGAGTTGATCGGGTTGGCTTCTGGATCGACAAAGACGATGGTGCCCTGGTATTTAAAGTCTTTGAGCCACTGCTGCGTGAACTTGACTTCAACCGGAGCGCCAATTCGTACCTTGGAGGCACTTTCTGCGGTGATGAAACCTTCGACCCGGAGGCGGTCAATTTTTACCAGGCGGATCACCGTTTCACTTGGCTCAACCCATTCCCCTCTTTGTCGCTCGACAGCAGTCACCATCCCAGAAATGGGAGCACGAATTTCGGTTTTCTGTAAAAGCAGGTTGGAAAGCTCAACTTGATTCTTCGTCAAGTTCTTTTTGAGTTTTGCAACTTCAAAATCGCGTTCAGCTTGCTCCAGTTGAAGAAGCGTCCTGTCACGCTCCAATACCTGTCGTTCAAGTTTAGCAACGGGTACTGCGTTGGGGACTCGGGTGTTTGACTCAAGAGATCGAGTAACATCCGACTGCGCCACGTCACTTGATTTTCGTGAAAATCGAATATCTACGTCGTTTTTAGCAGTTAAATTGGCGATCTGATTTTCGTATTCTGCGCGAACAAGCTGGAGTCTTAGTTCCGAATCTTTAATCTTCGCGACCAGATCTCCCTCTTTGAGGATTTGCCCTTCCTTGACCAACATATGGGTCAAAACTCCGTTGTATTCAGCTGGCACTGAAATGGCATCAGCGATTTTCACAACAGCCGAAGGCACGCGAATTTTGGACTCGGTGATAGCAAATGCTGGCACCGAATCGTTTCGTACCCCTGCCTGTTGTCCAAAACCAGTTGATTCGAAATGCCCTAAGCAATTCATGAAAACCGTTAAAAACAGGATAATTGTTACAGTCTTCAGAGTCATTCGGCCGCCAGATTGAAATATTGTGTTTTTCACTTTTGTACTTTCTCCGAGCGAGTCGACGACTAAGTAAGTCAATTGAATTTTTGCCAAAGATGTTTGAGTTAACCATAGGCGTTGGCCTAAGGGCAACAAATACGTAAATCGGATCTTCTTGAGAAACCGGCTCAATTTTTTCCACCCGGTTAGACAGAAATAAAGGACGAATTTCATCCACTCTTCGAGATTCTTGGGCCGAATCGGTTCGTGCTTTAAAAGCAGCTTCAACCTCGCTGCAGAGGGATGGTTTCGAAGTAGTTAAATCGAATTTTATAGGAAAAAACCGTTGATTTGACTAAAGTATACCGGGCGTCCATTGCGGTGAAATTTTTTATCAAGCTTACCTAATTGGTGCAGATCATGTCGCTGTTCAAGTTTTTAAAATTGCGTCAAAGCCGCGACAAAGTTTCCAAATGCGAAGAGAGTTCCGTTTTGCCCTTGGCAGAGCTTGGGTATCAAAAACTTGAAGAACGGCGGGTTCTCAATGCATCCTTCACCTACGATGCATTAACTTCTCTTTTGACCCTTGATGCGTTTTCCAATGATTCCCCCATCACAATTGATCAAGACACGGTAAATGTTAATGGCACTGCCGAAGACGCCTATATATTTACTTTGGATGCGGGAGAGACCTGGTCTCAGGTTGGAACGGGGATTGCCGCCGCTGACTTCGAGATTGTGGGAGGGAATGAACTTCGAATTGGAACAGATATTTTTGCTTTGGGGGTCGGTAGTGCGCTTGATGCAAATGTTGTCATTGATGGTACATTTGGCGCGGGTTTAACTGACCAGATTGAGCTGACTCAGGTTGACCCCGCAAGCCAAATTCAGTTCGACACACTTTCAATGTCGAACATTAGAAATATTGGTACCTCGCTTGAGCTTAATGTTGTTGGCGACGTCACACTGAGTAACATCGTTGCCATTGAAAATCCCATCGCCCCTTTCGCCGGTTCAGCCGACATCTTGGTGACAACAGATGGGAGCATCGATGTCACAGGTTTGATCAACAATTCCTACGAAGATGTTGGAGCTGAAATCAGCTTAATCGCCAATGGATCCGACAGTGATGTTACGATTGGTGCTGCTGTCTCGACTTCGGAGGGCGGAATTGTAATCGAGGCATCTGATGAAGTGGAGTTTCTTGCAACTGGCAGCCTGACCTCATCCGATACAGGCAACATCTCGGTAACCGCGAATTCCGATGGGATTGATAGTGTTGGAACTGACGGCATCATTATGGATGACCAAAGTTTCATCGATGCTGGGTCTGGAGTGCTGGCCATGGTTTCCACCGGTTCCGGGGGAGGCGACATTGAAATCAGCTCAGTGACGACGACCAATCTCACTTCCTCTGCGATTCAGATTCAATCCGGCAACGGAGTCACCGATGGTGGCGACTTAAGTATTGATATCGTTGGTGGCGCGGTATCGCTTAATGCCGTCAATGGCATCGGCGATGGTAATGAACTTGAAACCACGCTGACCAGTTTGTCGGCGACCAACACGACGAGCAACGGGATTGAGATCAGCGAGACCGATGATGTCGCTCTGGGAACTGTTGATAACGGGACTGGGGATGTGAATCTAACGGCAGGTGGTGCGATCACCGATGGTAATGCTGGAGTTGTCAATGTTGTTGGTGGCACGGTGGCGCTTAATGCCGTCAATGGCATCGGCGATGGTGACGCACTTGAAACCACGCTAACGAGTTTGTCGGCGACCAACACGACGAGTAATGGAATTGAGATCAGCGAGACCGATGATGTCGCTCTGGATACCGTTGATAACGGGGCTCGGGATGTGAGTCTTGCGGCAGGTGGCGCGATCACCGATGGTGGCGACTTAAGTATTGATATCGTCGGTGGTGCAGTGACAATCGATGCCGTGAATGGGGTTGGCGATGGTAATGCCTTGGAGATCCAGGTTGATAGTATCGATGTGGATAACACGGCTTCTGGCAACATTGAATTGATTGAGGAAGCGGCAGGCGGGGACATTGAAGTTCTTCACCTTGATAACGATGCTGCCGCCGGAGAGATATCTTTAGTGGCCGAGGATGGTTCAATCACCGTCGTTGCAGCGGGTCCAGGCGTTGAAGCTGTTAATGGGACAGTGAAACTGGAAGCCCAGAGTGTTGGTAACGATGTGACGATTAACAATGCGATCACAACCGTTGGTGGAACAGTTGATATAGACGCGGGTCGGGACGTGACGAGTAATGCTGCTGGAGATATTACTACGACTGGAGATGCTGCTGACGAAGCGGGGGGAACGGTTGACATTGATTCTGGCCGTCATGTGAATCTTGCCGGAGATATTGACACGCGGGGTAACGCTGCCGATGGTCTTGGTGGCAACGTCACGATTGATAGTGTCGATGGTGATATTACGGTATCAGCTATTGATGCTTCGGGTGCAGGAGTTGGCGCCGGCGGCAATATCTTCCTTAATGCTAATGATGCCGACAACACCAACGGAACAGCGACCGGTGACGTGACCAGTAACGGTGTTGTGCAAACCAACAATAATGGAACGGTCACTTTTGAAGCTGATGATTCAGTTTTCATCAACTCCAACATCATCGCCGGTGGTACGGGCGACGTTCTTGTGACTGCCAACGCTGATATCGCGACCGATGCGAATAACACTGATGGCAGCACCGAGTCGATCACGATGGTGGGCGGCACGAGCATTGATGGTGGATCAGGCTCGATCACGCTCACCAACGACGACGATGACGGCCTGGGCAACGAAGACAACGGCGGCGATATCACTGCTCAGACACTCACGACAACTGCGTCCGCGGGAACGGGCATCACTGTCAATTCGGATGACGACGCATTGCTTGAGGGGACGGTAACCACAGGCGGAGCGAACATCGACATCGACGCCGATGCAAACATTCTCACAACAGGAACGATCAACAGTAACGGTGGCAATGTTGACCTGTTGGTTGGTAACGATGTGACGATTAACAATGCGATCACAACCGCTGGTGGAACAGTTGATATAGACGCGGTGGATGATGTTGAAGTCAACTCGGCCATCAGCACCGGAGGAGGAGCTGTTGATATTCAAGCGGCGGATGACGTTCGTTTTTCAGCTTCCGGCACGATTACAACGTCGGGTGGCACCGTTGATGTGAGGGCTGACTTTGATAATGACAACAACGGTTTGATTACGATGTCAGATGGGTCCTTGGTGGATGCTGACAATGGTGCGATCGTCTTTGAGGCGGATGAAAATATCACGCTAGGTAGTTTGTTGACATCAGGATCGGTTGACATTACGACACGCGGTTCAGTGGTTGATGGTGGCGACGTCAATGTTGATATTGACGGTGGTGCAGTGACAATCGATGCCGTAAATGGGGTTGGCGATGGCAATGCCTTGGAGATCCAGGTTGATAGTATCGATGTGGATAACACGGCTTCAGGCAACATTGAATTGATTGAGGAAGCGGCAGGCGGGGACATTGAAGTTCTTCACCTTGATAACGATGCTGCCGCCGGAGAGATATCTTTAGTTGCCGAGGATGGTTCAATCACCGTCGTTGCAGCGGGTACGGGCGTTGAAGCTGTTAATGGAACAGTGAAACTGGAAGCCCGAGGCTCTGGTGGGAATGTGTCGATCAACAACTCGGTTGTGACAGGCGGCGGAGTTATACTCGACGCTCAAGGCGGATCGCTTGATGATGGATTTGGAGCGGGGGTGACGGGAACTATAATCGCAACGGGTGATGGTGTTTTTAAGGCAGCCAACAGCATCACGCTGACCAACCATGCCAATGACACGCTGAGGATTGGTGGCAACGCTAGTTTTGAGGCAGAAACCGTGCTCATTGGTCAAGACGCGCAACTAGCTGGGGCTGGAGGGGCAAGTGCCACAAACACTCAATTCGGCTCATTTACGATAAATAGTAATCAGGCGATCGTGACTGAAGATGACAGCACAGAATTTGCCAACACAAGTTCAGTTGCCAATGATTTATCATTAGAAAGTGGTGGCGATGTTACGAATGTTGCTGATGCATCAATTGTGGTTGTTGGGCATTCACAGTTCCATGCATCAGGAAATGTTGTTTACTTAGGTAACATGACAGGTGACCATGTTGAATTGGCTGAAGTTGGAGTGGTTGCGGCCAATGTTTATCTTGGTCTTGATGGAGATGACCCGTTGACTCCGGGCGTCAACGAAGCGGGGACCACTAATCTTGATAGTCGACCCGCCACGCTTGTTGCTGGGTCTCTTGGGACTGTTCCAAGTTTTGGTACAGAGGTTTCCGGCACCATGTTCATT
The DNA here is from genome assembly GCA_029247405.1 of Mariniblastus sp. Classification (GTDB taxonomy): domain Bacteria; phylum Planctomycetota; class Planctomycetia; order Pirellulales; family Pirellulaceae; genus Mariniblastus. The sequence goes on along the minus strand of JAQWLH010000002.1, from coordinate 12,753 downwards.
GATGCTGACGGCGGAATTACGAGCACCGGAGCCGATGGACTCAATGTTGCCAATCTGGGGATTGATTCTGAGAAGTTTGTCCATCTCAACAAAGTTGCAAGCACGAATAGTTTGCTTTCAATAAAAGCAGGTGGGAATTCGGAGCTGTTGGATGTTGATGCGATTGCCCAACTTGACAGTCTCGGTGCTGACAATATTTCCGGATCGGAAGCGTTGTTGGGTGATCAAGCCGTCTCGTTCATTCATGAAGGTAATTTGATTATTGGAACGGTTGCTACGGCGGCAACTCCGGTCGAAGGTGTTTCCACGCTGATGGGAATCGAATCGACTGATGGAAGTATTTTTGTCAGCGCTGTCGATTCGATGACGATCAATCAGGACATCACCGCGCTAGATTCGGGTACTGATGAAGCCCAAGTGAACCTATTTGTATCAAGGCTGGATGCGACAGCCATGAATATTTCACTTAACGCGACGATTTCGGTAACGGATGATATCAACACAGGAGTTGTTAACCAAACTCAAACAACTTCGACGTTGTCTCCTGCGAACGCGGCGGTGGCTGCTGGCGAAGGAACTAACTTTATCATCAGACAATTTGCATTTGAGCAGAGTGCAGAAATACTGTACGGCAATTTGGGTGAGGAAGGTTATCGAGTAGGTTTCATTTGGGATGCAGCAAATCTGGGATTCGATGTGAACATGGACGGCATTATTTCGCCGGAAGAGATCGACAAGCTTGCTGAAAACGCTAATCTTTTCAAAAATCCAGTTGGTGGTAATTCAGAAGCGTTTGTCGACTTCGTGTTTATCGACTTCAGTGACGCCAATCTACCCGTAACGGATGTCATCATTGTTCAAGGTGGTGAGGAGGGAGTAACGCCAGCGATCTTCCAAAAAAATGCAAATTATTCCCCTGCAGAAGTTCTAGAAAGAACGACGCCGGTTGTCTTGACGACCGTGGTGGTTCGCAATGACCAAAACATCAACTTGTTCGCAGGTAATTTAGGCAACGATCTTAATCAAACGCTTGAAACGTTTGAGGCACAGTTTGAGGCCTTTTCACCCATCCTTTTACCCTTGACGTTTGAGATCGAAATTGAAGATGTTGAGTTTGAAGTTACCGAAGATGTAACGCTTGAAACAACTTCGTTTGTGGGCACAACCGAGATTGAATTTTCCAGTACCCTCCCTGACGAGGGTGTTAATTCTCTCTGCTACGTGATGGTCAAAGTAACTGCCGATGATATTGAAGAAGTTGCGGGTGAGTTGAAACTGACTGATCCGTCTAAAGAACTTGATGCGGTTGACGGCAAGGAAATTACAGAGGTCAATAATTCAAATGACGATGATGATGCTGAGGTTGAAGAAGGAGACATTGAGAGCATCATCGAAGTGATTGAGCGGGATCCGAAGGCTGAAGCTGGTTATTGGTACAAAGTCTTTTTGAAGACCAACGGCGAATCCCGCCTATTGTTTTACCATTTAAAGACTGGTGACGTTCCGCAAAGTGATGAAGCACCCTCTCCCGATTTCCTTGATGAAAATGGGGGCAGCGACGGCGGAGTTTCCGAAGGGAACGGAACTAAAAACCTGTTCGATGGTCCGTCAACAAGTTTGGGCGAAATCTCACTTCCGCAGCTTCAATCTTTGCAAGATGCTGGATTATTATCGGGTGAATTAAGTCAGCAGGAGGCAGGTGAACTCCCGTTGGCAGAAGATTCCCAAGCAATGGGCGATACCACTCATGGTTTAACTGCAGGTAGCCTGTTGTTGGCCTCGATCGCTGCCAAGAAAAACAGAAACCAGAATCAGGATAAAGAAATGGCTGAGGCAGTTGCTGTGATTAGCGAGGAGCAGGGTTTTGGAGGCCTAGCGAGGCTGAAAAGAAAGTTGGCTCGTGCACTCGGGCAATAACCAGAGACAAGACAAGACAAAACAAAATAAGACAAGACAAAACAAGAATAACTTTTGAAGCGCAGAGATGACGAGCGCCTGCGATGGCGCGGATTATTTTATCTGCGGGAGATGACAATGGCTGGACTAACCTGTAAGCACTGCGGTCAAGAATTTGAAGCGATTGCTGATTTGGCACAATGCCCTCATTGTGCACAAGATGTTTCAGTTGAGGTGATGGCGACTCTTCGACCTGAAGAGTCCACCCCTAAAATGTCAAAATCGCTCGAGTCGACCGATGATTCGGCAAAAACAGCAATGGCAGGCATGGCGCCAGTTCCTGAAGATTCGCTCGAAAAAATCGTTGGTGAGAGCAGTCGAACTCTCGACGGTGCAGGCCAGTCACCTAATTTGGGCGATTTCCGGGGAACGCTAAAGCCATCTGATTCTGCGTTTGAATCAATTGATCTTGCGTCTGCGATTCCGCCCCGTGCAATCGCAACGGATGACACTCCCGGCGAGGCAAAGGATTACCGTTTGGGGCGAAAATTGGGATCGGGTTCATTCGGCGTGGTTTACCAAGCTGAACAAATACCGTTGGAGCGTACCGTTGCGCTGAAGATGTTGAAGGCTCGAGGTAAAGCGGAAGAGGGACTGAGTGAAGAGACAAAGGCGAAAATCAAATCGCAGCGAGTAAAAGATCGAAATGAGTTTTTGCGCGAAGCCCAGTTCACTGGAAAGCTTGAGCATCCCAACATTGTGCCTGTCCATGATATTGGTTTGGTGGCAACAAAATCAGGTGCTGGAAACCGACCTTTTTATGTGATGAAGGAGATTAAAGGTGATAGTTGGCAAACTAAAATTAAGCTCAATACCCGCGGTGAGAATCTCGAAATCCTTCGTCGTGTTGCCGAAGCGATTGACTACGCGCACGACAAGCAGATTTTGCATTGTGACTTGAAACCAGAAAACGTCATGCTGGGTGAGTTTGGTGAAGTGTTGGTGGTTGACTGGGGTCAGGCTGTTGATCTCTCACGCCGCGAAACGTATCGTCCTGGTGGATCTCCTGCTTATATTTCACCTGAAATGGCCAAATACTGGTGTGATGCATATCTCGATGACGTTGAAAATTCGCTGGCCGCCAAAGATGTGGGAGTCCAATCGGATGTTTATCTTTTGGGGGCGATGCTCTTTGAATTGATCACCGCCAAGCCCCCACACTATGGCTTGAAAGGGGAAACCGCGCACGACGTGATGCGTTCCGCGATCAACAATCGGATTGTCGACCATGAGAAATGGCTGGATGACGAGTTAATGCAAATTGCTCGCCACGCGTTGCGGATCGACCCTTCGGTCTCCTATGAGACGGTCGCTGAATTTCAGGATGCTTTAAAAAGCTACGAGACGCGGCGAATTAGTATCGAGCTTCGTGACCGAGCCATGCGTTTGCTCGATGAAGCTAAAGAAAAGAATGACTATGACGCCTATGGGAAAGCACGCTTTGGGTTTGAAGAATCGCTTGAGAAATGGGAAGAGAATGATCTAGCCCGAACGGGTTTATCCGATGCCCGTCTGAGTTGTGCTGAGCTAGCGCTGCAGGACCAAAACTTTGATCTTGGTATCGGGATGTTGGAAGATCCGGAGACAAAAGATGAGGTTACCCTTCGGAAGAAATTAGTAACGGAAAAGTCCAGGCGTGACCGCCGAAAAAAGATGGTTAGGTTTCTATCGTATGGCTTGGTGCTGGCGGGGCTTGGTGGTGCTGTTTTACTTTTTTGGGGAGTGCGCGCTTCTCGGGAGGCCCAAGACAACATTGCGTTGGCTGAATCTGCTAAGGCAGAGGTTGTTAAGCGAGGCTTGGAACTTAAAGATTTAGAGGAACAAGAGAATATATTAAAAAGTGAGTTGGAAGATGAGCGGACAGAAATCAAAGCCCAAAAGAATATCGCAAAGGTTGAAAGAGAAAAAGCAGCGGCTGAAAGAGAAAAAGCAGCGGCTGAAAGAAAAATAGCAGACACCGCGAAACTGGCAGCTTCAGAAGCCCAAATAGATCAACAAGCCGCTGAGAAGCTTAAAAAAGAAGCTGAAGAACGCGAGAAAACAGCGACTGCGAAGGCTAGAAAAGCGCTGCAAGAAGCTGCTGATGCGCAAGCCAAGAACGTATTACTCAAATACAAAGATGGGATTGTGCAAATTCAGTCGAGCGTTCGCGAGGGCGATTTTACGACAGCTAAAGCGAAACTGAACGGCGCTGATGAAGACACCAAGTCATCCATTGAGTGGGCTAGGCTCAAGATGCTGACTCATCCAGAGTCGGTGCAAATCCTATCCCAAGATTCACCGATTGAGCATGCAAATTTCTCCCGCGACGGCAAGCGCGTTGCAGTTGTTTCCGAGGGGCAGGTGAAAGTACTTAATTCTCAAGATCTGGTTGTAATTTCTTCTGTCGATCTTGCTGGCGATGCGGTTGCGGCACTTTCACCGGACGGCTCTGTGCTCGCTGCGGCCGTTCCGATGCTGGATGCCGAATACGGTAGGATTTTTGTCTATCAAGACGGCCAAACCATGCTGCTCGGTAGTGCTCCTTCGAAACGCATCACCGACTTGCAATTCAGTCCTGATGGAACTCGATTACTTTGTGTTGGAGAAGTCGACAAGGCTCGCAAAGCGACTTTTAAAGAAGAAGAGTTGATGGTTTATCGTCGTGGCGACGGGGGCTGGAACGAAAGCGAGCGAATTCAGGTGCAGTTGACTTTGGGCGAAAATTCTCTCGTACCAGGATCACAGCCTGAAGTAACCAATGCAACGTTTTCTGCAGATGGAAGTCGGATTTTGTTGACGCAAAATTCAATGAGTCGTAATGCTGACCTCAATGAACTCTCTAAGTCAGCTCATGTATTTATCTACGATCAAGAAATCGGAACCTATATCTGGAAAGCAACCGCCCAGTCGAATGGGGTCGACGTGGCAATTTTTTCCAACGATGAAGGAAGTGAAGTCGTCGGTTGCGAAACAAAGGATAATGTTTCCGGTCTCTTCAGCTGGAAAGTCGATTCGGCCGTAGATGCGAATTCTCAGTTTGGTTCCGTTGCAGGAATTGTTTCAGCGGGGGCAACGAATCGAATTGAGAAGATTCGCACCCTTGAAAACCGACTTCGAAGTATGAAATTGGAAGGAAACCGTTTGCTGACTGCAGGTGAAGACAGAAAAGTCTCCCTCTGGGATTGGTCTAATCGGAAATTGATTAGTTCCTACAAGGGGCACTCAAATGCAGTGGATTTATGCACGTTTATTGTTGGGGACAATGTCAACCAGCCTGTCCTGATTTCGATTGCTGCGGGCGACAATCCAGAAGTCCTCATCAACGATTTGACGAGTCGAGTCTCGGATAAAGATACTGTCCTGCTCGGGAAGAACGGCGATCAAAGCTTGTCGCCTTCGAGTTTGTTCGTTTCACCCGACTCGAGTTTTGCTGTGCTTGGTCACGACAGTGGTCATGCGTCAATCAAATACCTCTTAAAAGATCGAGTCATTGAGTGGGATGTCTCGGCTTGGAAGCGACACGTCCTGACCAACCAATATTTGTTTGCTCAAACCGGTAACAATGACATATTTCGTTACGATCGAAAAAGCGGTGAAATCAAAAGTGTGTTGCGTAAGATCGGTGAGAGCATCGGCGAATACGATATCGTTAAACTTCAGATTTCCAATGATGGCAAGATCGCATTAATTGAAACGAGTTCCGCAGAACTGGAATTTCAAATTTGGGATTTAACCAGCCAAACACTTCTCAATCGAGTTCGTTACGATTCCCTTATTCCGGCTGGCGCGGAGAACAGAGATAAGAAAAAGCTGCCCAATGTCCGACTCTCGGCAGATGGAAAGTTTGTGGTGGCAGGCAAGGTTGGTTTCGCCGTCTGGTCGACGGAATCTGGTTCTGATTCACCCATTTTCAATAAGTTTGGTGGGAACAGAGATATTGATTGGCCTCTTAATCCAATCAACAACATTGTTTTTTACGCCAACGATGCGGGTGAATGTGAATTCGCCGTCAGTTGGCCCGAAGAAAAATCCAACAAGAGTTCAAACAATTCGGCGGCGGTTAAGGGATCTGGAAGAATTCACGTTTATGTTAAGCGGGGTGATTCAGTTGAATTGGTTGATCGAATTCGCCCCGAAATCACTCAAGGATTCTTTGATCCGAGTATCAAAGCGAGTGAGCCGAATATGTTTGGGGCCCGAATGATCGATGGCAGTCGTTATCTGTTGGTTCGCTCCTCAGACAGTATTGATTTATTAAAACTCGAGCCGAGTGACTCGGCTAATGCCGGTAAAATTTGGGGCGGCTTTGACAAGGTAACCAGCTTTCCCGATGCAAGTTTTTCAAAATTTAGTGACAAGAATAATGATGTTTTGATTTTGAATCGGACCTCCAAGAAGGAAGTTGCGGGAAAAGCTGCTGCAACACAGAGATGGAATTCGGAAAAAAATCAGCTTGAAAAGCTTGATCTTACCGAAAAGCTGGCGGTCAATTTTCCGGAATTTCCAGGTCGTGACCTCGATTTTATCAGCGAAGCGAGTGATGGCTCAGTGACGGTCCAATCCCTTGTTCGCGGCAAACGAGACAAGACTCGAAGGGTCTATAATACGCTCACGGTGAAAGCAGATTTTTCAATTGCACCGCTTCGCGTGCTTGCCAATCCCCCCGTGAAATATGCCGCGACCGCACAGGAAAATATTCTGACTTTAGATTGCGGGACGATTCGCAAATGGAAATTAGTTGAAAGAAATGGAGCGCAGCTGATCCAGCCTTCTGGTTCCTTGCCTGGGTTCTATCTTCAATGCCAGGTTTCTCCAGATGGAACTCAACTCTTGGTCATTGAGCGTGTCACGGGTCGGACTTTAGTCATCGCTCCATCCACGGGAAAAGTAATCCTTGATGTGGCTGCCCAACCCCGTGATTCAGAAGCACGGCCAACGGCAGTGGCGTGGTCTCAGGATCAGCAACAATTGGCTGTTGGATTCAATAACGGTGAACTTAGAATCGTGAATTTGAGTGATGGCAAGATGTCCGTGGACGAGGCTCAGCAACCCGTTAAAACGGATGCGAGCATCAAAAGCCTCGCCTTTGCCGAAGCAAGCAAATCACTGTTTGTGATCCTTGAAGATGCTGGTAATGGATACAACGGCCGAGTTTATCACTATGACGTAAAGGCGAATAACTGGTTCCCCGTTTCCATTGGTTACCCTGTGGGCGACCAGACTATCGAAGTGGGACATCTCTCTCCGAACGGAAATCGAGTGGTGACGGGTTCTAATACGGGCCAATTGACATTTTGGAATACAACAAAATTTGAGATTGTTGATGCCACTCAAAGCGGTGCCGTCGATAAGCAACAGGTTGAGCAACGCGAGCTGTTGGATCTTTACAAGTATCCTTCCGAGGCCCGGTTTGTGAAATTTTTCGCCAACCCAAAAAACAACGGGCGGCTCGATATCATTTCGGCTGACAAGGGCGGCGTAAGTGAAATGAGTGTTAACGAAATGGAAATTTGGAAAACGGATAGATAATCGCATCAGGCCAGCCGCTGGTGGGTCTTCCCGCAGGCATGGATGGCGTTCGTCCAAGTCGAACGTTGGGCGAAGTTCATTAGCTAAGATTCAAGCAACTTGCTGGTCGAGAAAAGAATCAACCCAGAACGAGTTCCTCACGGTCCTTCAGGGTTCGCGTGAGTTGTACCTATCAACACGGCTTTGTTCGAGTTTGCTCTTGATGATTGGCAAGGCAGGGCAGAATCGCCTGGGTTAACTTGAACGTGTCAATCGATGTTCAACGCAGATTTCATATCGATTAGTTTTCGACCCCAGCTTTGGTACATCTGGATCAAGCCATTGCGATTGACGGCGGTTGTTGTTCCATCCGGAAAAAATCCAACGACAACTTCGTCAGCTTTGATGCGTCCCCAATTGCCGTATGCTTCTTCAGCGCCATGGAGAACGCGAGGTTGATCGAGCAAGTCGTTAACCCGCCCGCCAACTTGTTTGACGAGGTGATTGGTAAAGTTACTTACGGTCTGGCCTTCGGATGAAACAAGGGCGAGGTTTGCGCTAGTGTGATTGGGGTCAATCACCCCCATTAGGTCATAGTCTCCCGGAATCGGTTTTTTGACGATGGGGTCAATGATTTGTCCATGTTCGACGGGCCAGTCAGCCTTTGAAAGATCAATGGCCTCGCCGTTTCCATTGGTGGCAGTTCTTCGGTTTCGATCAACGACATAATATTGTGGACCCGTTGCTTCACCGGGCTTCAGTTTTTGAGTGTTTCGAGCTTTAGCGATTTGATCTGCCTTGCAGGTAGTCAATCCGGTCGTCTGGGAGGTCTTGGCAAATTCCAGTGCTTTTGGTTTTCCAGGAAACCCTCTTTGGATCCATTGGATCGACTTTGGATTCGTTTGCCGGACCAAGATGATCAACTGTGATTCGCTGGCTACTCTTTTGAAAGCATTGAAGTGGTTGACGGGCATGCCTGCGTCGGCGGCTGTTGCGGCCCAACGTCTGGCCTTGGCCATATATTTGAGTTTTGGACTTCCTTTGGAGACTCCTTTTTTGGTCAACAGTGCCAGAAAGGCGGCAACACCAACGACTGCAATAAAATTGGCAAAGTGTGCGGCGGCCATGTCCAGATCATGACTGGTCCTCGCTTCGGTGGTCAATTTTACAGCATTTACCAAATCACTAATGACTGACAGGACTTGGAGGCCGAGAAAAAAGAAGCCTACTCCAACCAGTAAGCCGTCCATGATGAAGCCGACGCCAAAATAATGTGAACCCGCCCAGGCAACGAGGGTCACGACGATTGCTCCTAGAACATAGGGATCGAGCAGCTGTGTAAATTCTTCACCTACTTCTCCCGGTAAGAGGGGAGCCGTTTTGTGCATCACGATTTTAAAGCGTTCATCAAGCGGCAATTCAGCGACTGAGCCGGCGCGGCCGGTGACACCGGGATGCGAACATCTTTTATCGGGGTCATAGTAATTGTGATGCGATTGCCCTGCCGGCGGAAGTCCCTTCAGTGGTCCCGGAATGTGTGTGCCGCCCATAATTTCAATCCGATGAAACGTTTCTTAAACTAATGAAGTCCCTGAAGAGGTCATTTGCTCCGCCATTTTTTGAGGGAGATCAAAGACGTGCTATTTTTATTCCGAGCGCGAAGCTGATTCGATTTCAATATCCTGTTACCCGATCATGACCTGTGGGAAGCCCACTGCAATGCTGCCGCCATGGGCTGTCATATCTCCCATGCGAGCGGCTGGCATAAAACCGATCATGACCGAGAATGATCCCATTGCAATGGTGTCGGGGGGGCCGACACAAACGCACACGTCTCCCACCCGAGCGGCCGGCATAAAGCCGATCATTACTGTCGGGCAACCGACGGAGATTGGCCCGCCGACATGTGGAATTGGAGGCGTGCCGGGAGTGACCATCGGGCAAACGTGCATATCTGAAATTCTAGCTGCGGGTGGCATTACGTTTCCTCCTTATGTTTTGGGCTCTCGAATCCTACGGCATCATGAAAATTTAAATGCGCATCAAGATTCTCATCGTTCATCAGTCGGCATGCTTGAGGGGCGATTGTCTTTGGACTCTCTTTGCATGATATTTCAATTTTCAACCGGAACTCGATTGTCCTGTTTCTTCTCGGTGCGCTTCATTGGGGGCGGCGTTTTCAGGTCCGGCGGGGGCCTGAGGCGAGCAGCCTGAGCCGCTTCCCGCCGGCGAGCCCGGTCCTGAATTGATGTTGACCATGCTGCCATTGATGGTGACCAAGGCAGAACTTGTGATGGAAACTCCAGCTGGGTCGATGACGACCGAATTGCCACCCACTTTCAAAGTCAATTGCATTCCAGATTCGATAACCAGTGCCATGCCCGCCTTGACGTGCATGTTCATGCCCGCTTCGATTGCGTAACCCATTCCAGATTTGGAATGAAGATCCATCTTTGCTTCTTCGGAAATATTGTTGGCGACTGCGTTCCAGTCACCATCGACCGTCAAGTGCTGAGTACCTCGGGTCCGTTTTTTTTCATCTCCTTCGTTGGTGAATTCGATCCCGTCAGGCCCCACTGAACGCATGAGTTTCTTTTCAACATCGATCTCGACTTCGCCACCTTCGTCAGCTCCGTCGCGACCAACGATCAAATGCATATTTCCACCGATGTGTTCGGTTGAATGGTTTTTGACTCGGCGATCGAAGTCTCGCTCGGCATGAAGGAAGATGCGCTCTTGGTCCGCTTTGTCCTCGAAGAACAATTCGTTGAAACCATCGCCACCCGGCGAAGAATTGGTTTTGAAATAGGTTCGCGTCTTGTGCTCTTCAGGGTTGTAATGGGGCAATTGGTCTTCATTGTAGACGCTGCCAACGCACAAGGGCCGGTCGGGATCTCCTTCGAGAAACTCAATGACGACTTCCTGGTTGATTCTCGGAAGGGACATAAATCCATATTTTCGACCGGCCATTGCTTGGGCGACTCGCACCCAGCAAGAGCAATTTTCACCTTGGCCTTCGCGCGTCTCTTTCGTTTCGCGATCCCAGTGAAAGCAGACTTTGATCCGTCCATACTTGTCAGTATAAATTTCTTCTCCGGCTGGTCCTGTCACGACCGCAGTCTGCACCCCTGAAATAATTGGCTTGGGTGTGGTCCTTGGCGGTCGGTATCGAACGGCTGCGGGAACGCAGGCAAAACTATTTGTGTACTCAGCGCCACGGCTGTCCAAATAGGGCTCTGAACTAAAGTGTTGAACGTATGTCAACATATATTCGCCCAGTTCAGATTGTGAATCGTCTTCCGGATGAAATGTTAATTCAAATTTGTGGCCCGGGCTGTACGTCTTATAGCCGCTGCTCCCGTTGACCCTGCTGTGCTGGATTTCTTCGGCTTCCTGACGAATCCTCGCTTCGGTTTCGCCGATTGATTGCTTGGGAAACTCCCCTGGGTAGTCGTAGATTTCGTAGGTGGTGGCATCAGGCACCAATTGTTCAATCTTGGGAGAATTCGATTTGAGATCGTCAAGCGGCGTTTCAAAGTTATAGTCAGCGTGTTCGAACTTGCCTGAGACAAATTCAAACGAATGTAACCAAGACCGGATGCAATGGCCTTCATTTGGCCTAATCTCCGCCTTCTTTTCGTCACATTCGGAGGTTGTCGGCTGTGTCGTAATGATTAATTTGTGGTCGCCATCGGAATGCTCAAAGTAAAAGTAGGCGCCATACTGCTCCATCGTGCGGCAAAGGAAATTGAAATCAGTTTCACGATATTGAACGCAATGCTTGACCATTCTCTGTTTAAGGTCATCAGCATTGCGGAATTCCCAATTCGCATCGGTGTGTGTCGAGCGATTCAGAACTTCCTCGATGATATCACTGATCGACTTTTCTTCTTTCTCGGGAAAAAAGATGTGCGAGCGGGCAGTCTGCGTAAGAAACCAGACCCAGGGCACGACTTCTGCCGTATAGATGCGGGAAGCTTCGCCGTCGGGTGCTTTTTTGTCCGCAATGGAGCCGGTGCTGAATCGGTTGATATGACCGTGGAAATAACGAACCAAATGGTCGCCACGATCTCCAATGTTCTTTTCGGCTACTTCCAAGGTGACTGGTTTTCCGATGACATCTTTCGCTTCCAATTTTTTGTTAATCGAAAGGAATTCAATTTCGAAGGAAAACATCCTCGAGATGGCTTCGGTGCCAGAAAACGACGTCAATATAAATTGGTCATCTGGGCCTAGCCCTCTTATCCTCAAAGATCGAGTGTCTTGGTCGAAAGGCATAACATCGTCCTGAACATGAAATCAACGTTAATGAGCATCAATCGGTTGCCAAGAGTTGGGCCCAAATGTCTGGCATTCCCATAACTAGTTTGGCTTAATTCATCTCTCAATCGAAAAAGGGCTTTGGAAATAACTCCCAAAGCCCATTTTGATTCTCGACAACCTACGCATCTTTGCCAGTTCGAACATTGAACTTCGAGGCAGGAACGTTCTTTTTCTTGCCCTTTTCGTCGAAGTAAACGTAGTTACATTCGATCGTGGTGTAGCTAATCTGCAGACTTACTGTTGGTGGCTCGCCACTGCCAGAGCCAGCACCGCTCATGTTAAAGCCAGAAAAGTGGCAATCTTCAAAGGTGTAAGTCAGGAAGATCTCGTTGGCTTTGTCGTTGATCGTCGTGGTGAACTTGAGTTCCATCTTTTTGATGGCTTTACCGTTAAGCAATCCTTTTTGAATCGCCGGCATCGCTTTTTCGTAGTCGATGACAACATTGATGTCGCCTGCCATGGCCGCACCACCACCACCAGCTCGGCCGCCAGCAGAAGAAGGCTTGTGAATTCCAAAATCAACCGAGAGCAACTCGATATGATCATCGAACCCTTCAACAGGACACTGACCGTCATAACCATCTAGCTTTGCAAAAACACCCATCTTTGACACCCTTTATTCAAAACTGAAAACGTAACTGTTCGATTGACAACATGATTGGTTGAAAACTCTTTCAATCGCTTGGCTTGAGCCGTTTGACTGAAAAGCAATCTTTGTTGCTTATGAAATCATTTTCGTAGGTTCCCCAAATAAGTTGCGTGGAAACTATGAAATTTCGTATTTAAATTTTCCATCCTCAGAAACATCGATTTTTACCGAGGAAATCGCGTTTCCTTCCGACATGCTGCTGAGAAATTCAGCTGAAAGTTCGGGCAATAATGTCTTGTTCAGAATGTGGTCAATGTTTCGAGCGCCGGTATCAACCTCGGTGCAACGTTCTTTGATCGCGTCGACGATTTTCGGCGAGTACTCGAAACTGGAGC
>JAQWLH010000258.1 GCA_029247405.1 Mariniblastus sp. | reverse complement strand
AAAAGATCGAGGAAATGATTTTTGCCTCCGAATACGTTGGTGCGAGGGTCAATAATGCAGAACGGAATCAGGCGGTCTCGAAATGGCTTGGTTTGTTCCAAAACAAATTCCGTCGTGATTGGATAAAACCAGGCTTCCGGTGAAATCAACGGCAAAACCCATGCCTGTTCGATTTCCTTCTGATCCATCCACCGAATTAAACTACGAGCCGTCAGTTCCCCTCGCTGATTCCACTCCTGAGTAATGTGGACGTGCACATCCACATATTTGTTTTGATTCTTGTAGCGGGCTGAAGGCTGAGTGCCCCAAGCGGATGTTGCCTTGGCACTGCTGATTAAGGCGAGGCCCGAGGCGGCAAAGGTCGTTGAGAGAAAGGTTCTTCGACTATTTTTCATTTTAAACTCGCATCTAGGTAGGTATCGACGTTTGAGTTAGGACTAAATGTCTGAAAATGCACGCGGCGTCAGTTGTTTTGTCCGTGATAAAATCGTGGTCTCCTTGGAGCACTTGTTTGCTTTTTCAATTGACCTGTTTTTCTGATTCAGATTTTGCCAGAGTAGGTTTCCCGAACCGCATTTAAAGATCAATCAAAATATTGTTTTAGCCTCCTTGGCTCAGGAGGTACTTGAGCAGGTCGGCCATTGCCTGTGGATTGATTTCTTTCTCAAAATTCTCGGGCATTAACGACAACCTCGTACTTTGCATGGCGTCAATTTCATCGCGAAGAATCGTCACAGTTTTTCCCTCCGAATTTCGCAGGGCGAGTGTCGCCGCAGTCTCATTGGAAATTACCCCTAGCAGATTTCGGCCGTCTCGCAGTTGAATTTGGTAAGAGAGAAAGCGCGGATCAACCTCACGATTGGGATCAAGGATGTTGGTGATCATGGCCGCAGCGCCACGGTTGGCAAACGCCGCTAAATTGGGCCCAATTTCTTGGCCTTCATTTTCCAATCGGTGACACGCGACGCAAGATTTGCGAAACAATTGGCGTCCTCGATCAAGATTGCCTAACGCCGGATCAACCTCGGATAGGTATCGTTGCACAAGGCTCTTGCGATCGGCATCCGCTGGACTGCCAAACACCTGTTTTGCTTGTGCTTGAATATCCGCATTTCGATGTCGCACTATACGTTGTCGGACAGCGGCATCCACCAGCACGGGTGGTATTTCACCAGTTGATAATTTACGCATCAATTGTCGAGTCCAGGACTCTCGCGTTAACAGGACCTGTAACGCCTTCGACCGAGTCGCTGGACTGAGTTCCTTAAAACGGCCTAGGATTGCTTCACCCATCTCCAGGGTGTCAAAATTGCTTGCTAGGTCGATTGCAGCTTGCTTGATCTCTGGAGCCTGGTTCAACTCAAGCAGTTGCTGGATACTTTGGCCAATGGTTTCCGGTTTCAACATGCGGAGCATTGCGATCGCGATTACTCGTTCCGGCGTATCCAACGCTTGGTTCAATGCCACTTTTTTTGCCTCGAGGGTCGTTTTTTCCATGACTTGTTGAAGTGAGATTCCTTGCTGCAACAGTGTTGATCGCAAAAATTGCATTTCCGTCTCGGGAAGTTTGATCAGCCGGGAGACAAACTCGCCACGCAGAATAGGGTGATGCGCGTCATCCCAACGGTCCATGATTTCGCAGATTATTTCGAGATCCTGACGTGTGGGCTGTCTCACCAGTTGATCCGTCAACTCAAGTAGCAATTCGCGACAGCCGTTGAATGCGTTCTCAAGTGCTGGCCCTTGTTTACTGAAGCTCAATTCCACTAGTTTCTGAATCACTAATCCCCTGTCCCGATGGGCTGAGCTGGCTAATGCAATTTGCATCCACGGACTCGATCCGTCGGCTGCGGCAAGCTGAGCAATCGCGTTAGCCGTTTCCGAATCGCATTCTCCCAACGTCAAAGCGACCTGAAAACGGACCTCTGGATCGACATCATTGGACATCTCAATGATTTGATTATCAAAATTCCAATCTGAATATGATTCGGTTATTCGAATCGTGTGGATTCGAACTTGGGGATGCTTGTCGTGAAGCAACAACGCTAATTCCTCCTGATGGAGAGCTTTCAAATTCGATAGCAAATATAGTGACCGAATTCTAGCTTTGGGGACTGGCGAGGTTAATCCATGCTTGCGAATGAGGTCGGCGATTATTCGCGACACTGCCATATCACTGGATTTCTCCAACAACAACCTCGCCGACGTTTTGCGATGCCAACCGTTTGCGTGCCCTAACATTTGGACCAGTTGTGGCAGGGTGGCATCGCCTGGAAGTTGGCGTTTGTTTTGTGCCGAAGGGTGGGAAGCTGGCACGACCCGGTAAATTCGACCGCGCCGGTTGCCGCTATTGAGATCAAGGTGCTGCTTGATTAATGGCGGAAGGCTGGCCGGATGTTCGATCGTTTCTCTGTACATGTCAAGCACAACGAGCGAACCATCCGGTGAGTTTGCCATTTGTACGGGGCGAAACCAGTTGTCAGTCGAACGAATAAATTCAGTTTGAAATTCAGTACGGCTTGCTTGTTTTTGAATCCCATCGCCGGTGATCTTTTTACGATGGACGAGGTTACTGCCGACATCACCGACAAATAAGTCGCCAGCGTATTGGCGTGGCAACAAATCGCCATCGTAGCAACAGATTCCGGTTGCGCTGGTGAAATAACCCGCTGCGCGACCGCCTCCCTCAATAGGCCCCCGAACCAATCCTTGAACACGCAAACGAGTTCGCACCTTCCGCCATGGTTCGACCGGGCTGGAACGAAACACCTCAGCAGCCGCGCCCTCGATCGCAATACTGACACGTGAGCGAACTGATTTTTGTTGCCGATTACGAGCGGCATACTGCTCTTCAAAGATAATCTGCTGACAATGATCGCTGTTAGAGCAAACGTATCGAGTCCCCCATCGGTCAAACGTCATTCCAAATTGGGTTCCACCGGCGATTGACTCTAATTTTAATGTGATAGGGTTGATTTTAAAATCTCGCCCGCGTACATCCACGGGCTGAAAGGGAAGCCACGGCTGAGTCCCTAGCGGTGAGTCGCCAGCGGATTCGACGCGACGCAAGCGCCCGCCATTTCCGCCGCTGGCTCCGTAAATATGATTGTCGATGCCCCATTGCAGATTGTTTGGCAGCTGCTGAACGTTTGACGTTCCCAATCCCGTGAAAATGACCTGTCGGAAATCGGCCCTTCCATCTTTGTCCCGATCGGCCAAAAAGATAATGTCTGGCGCATCTCCGACCAGAATGCCTCCTGCGACGCAGACGATCGCAGTTGGCCAGCGAAACTGGTCGGCATAAATGACCGACTTATTAAATCGTCCGTCGCCGTTGGTATCCTCAAGCCGCTTGATTCGCCCCAACAATTGCTCCTCACGCTCACTGTACCCTCGCATTTCAACAACATAAGCACGCCCCCAAGGATCGAACGTAATGGCGACGGGGTCGGCAACCATTGGTTCAGACGCCATCAATTCGATCTTGAGCCCAGCATTGAGCTCAATCGTTTCGGCTGCGGACGCTGGAGTGCGAGGAGAGATCCGCTGAAGTTGATCACCATAATCGCGATCAAGAGAATCCTGGCCCCAAGCTAGTTGCGTACTGGGAACACTTAAAAACAATGATCCGGTCGCCCAGAGGAAACCGACAAACGCAACAGAACTGATCGACCGTATAAAATGCATGCTGCCTCAACTTTGCGACAATTTTGCTTGGGTAACTCCAAAAATCCTTGAACTCCGTGTTTTCAATCAAACCCAATCCAATTAGTCATGCCTCATTGTATTTCAAGCAAAGCTAATACATTCGGGTTGCTTTTGAATGCGACAGGCCATTGAGCTCGGGTAATCCAGACGTGGACTAAAACAAGATTGATGTGCCCTACCCGATACATCGAATGTGCTCTCCTTTTGTTTTTTTAAGTGACGATGAATGGAACTCTCTCGTCAAGCTGATCCTCGTAGAAGTCCATGCCTTATTTATTGGCGCGGCGTATTTCTCAGGTCGTCAATCGATTTGCCAAAAAACTCACCCGGCGGTTAGATCCAAAGTGATGCTGTCGCCAAAATTCAAAAAATAACTCAACGGGCGTTTTTATTGAGCGGCTCTGGAACAACGAGGGCTTTGGGGAAATCACCGGCGCGATTACCACCTCGTGTTTCCAATCGTTTATTTTGTGAACTTCCTCTTGGTTGATTCATTGGAATAGCCATTCCGCCCAGATCCGTCATCATTTTGTACAACCGGTTTTCCATCGCTTTGGCTTCCTTGCTCACGTTTGGATTGCGAATCAGATTGTTTTGTTCCATTGGATCTGCTTGCAAATCAAAAAACTCGTCGGTATCCCACAATCCGTAATATGTCGTGTACTTATATTTATCACTTCGCAATGAAAAAACGGTTGGAGACTGCGGAAAATTTTTCTCCCAATAGTAGGCATATAAGAAATACTCACGCCATGGCACCGACTTTCCTTGAGCCAATTGAATAAAACTATCCCCATCCATATGAGCTGGCTTTTCGAGGCCCATCGCTTCCATGACCGTAGGAGCAATGTCGATATTGGCTACCATTTTGTCGACTACCGTTTCACCCTTAAATAGATCTGGGCATTGCATCAACATAGGAACACGGATCGATGTTTCGTAAGCAACTCGCTTGTCAATCAAGCCGTGCTCGCCAAACATAAATCCGTTGTCACCCATATAGATCACAAGAGTTTCATCATGAATCCCCATTTTTTTAAGTTGCTCCATCACCGCGCCAACACTGTCATCGACAGAGCACAATGATTCGCAATATCGTTTGTAATATTGCTCAATATTTAAATCGCTGTGATAGGGGAAATCGACACCGTGCCAACTATTGCGCTGGTCGAGCAACCATCGAGGAAGGTTCCTCTGATTGTCTTTCAGTTTTTGTTCGCTCGCCGGTCGCGCAAATGGCTTGTCTGCAAACTTTTGATCGTATTTTTTTTCGGGAGTAAAATTGGCGTGGACGGCCTTATGAGAAAGGTACAAAAAGAATGGCTTTTCACTGTCTTTCTGATCTTCCAAAAACTCAAGCGCGTAGTCGGTTAGTTCAGTTGTGATGTACCCTTTTTGCTTGACCCGTTCTCCGTTGACGTTCAACGTGTAATTCGGGTTTGGTGCCAAGTAATGCCCCTGCCCTTTGAAGCTCACCCAGTAATCAAAGCCGGGCCGCGGTCGATCATGGTGCCCCCCCATATGCCACTTTCCAATAAAGCCGGTCGAGTAACCAGCTTTTTGTAAGTATTGAGGGAAAAACAATGTCCCCTCGGGGACCATTCGGTTGTTATCAATGACACGGTGGCGAAACGT
This sequence comes from Mariniblastus sp., assembly GCA_029247405.1. Classification (GTDB taxonomy): domain Bacteria; phylum Planctomycetota; class Planctomycetia; order Pirellulales; family Pirellulaceae; genus Mariniblastus. Next base: position 4,393 of record JAQWLH010000258.1, on the reverse strand, counting down.
GTAGAGCCCAGTCAAGATCGACGCCCGACTGGGCGAGCAAAGCGAGGTCGTTACTAAAGCATTCTCGAAATGGACACCCTTTTCGGCCATCGCATCCATGTGAGGAGTTTCCGCAAACTGGTGCCCTAGAAAACTCATTGCATCGTAACGATGGTCATCGCTTAAGATAAAAACAACATTCCTAGGTTTCGTGTTTTTGATCTTAACTGGCACCACATCAGCGGGGACAGGCTGAACGGATTCGTCAGTGGCATGCAAGCTGTCGTTAGGTAGGGCCAGAGTTACCAAGCCTAAGATCAAAAAAAGTCTAAACACAACAAGATATCCTTGAAAAATATAAAAGCCGAACGCAGCGTCATGATACACAGTATCCCCCCTGCAATGCCACTGACTCCTAGAGGCAATCTGAACGAAATTTGAGAATCGCTTTGACCATTTTAGGAATAAAAATACAAAGACCTCGCATCAAGTCAAAAAAAAGTCCAACGCTGGCTCGGTCACGTTCTGGCAAACGGATTGATGCCTTCGTTATTCGTTGAAACAAACATCAAACAAACGTGTTGGTCATGGTTCAGTTCTCGAGCACACCCGAATTAAAATGGTGTAAAATGAGAACTTCCAACAAAGGCAAACCAGACTTACAGGGTGGATAGCATGACCAACCAATTTTTCCCCGTCGCGTTTTTTTTTCTTCTGCTAGGCACCCTTGGCGCTCAGGAACGAACAATCGAAGTGACGGCGATGAGTCAGATCAAGGTTGTACCTGACGAAGTGTTTCTCGATTTTCGGATCGAAACGCGGAAGCAAGAATTGATGGACGCTAAAAAAGCCAACGATGAACTCGCGTCAAAAGTTTTTCGAATCGCCAAAGACCATGGGATCCTATCGACAGACGTGTCAGTTTTTGACATGGATTTGACCCCGGTCTTCAAGAGGAATGATGACGGAGACGCAGATGGCATTAAGACTCCAATCGCTTTCCGATATTTACGCTCGATGCAGGTGCGAATGACCGAATTCAAAACCATTGAGCCGTTTCTTGACGAATGTTACAAGGTTGGCGTTCAGGACCTGTCGGGTGTTTCGTTTCGTCTTAGTAACCAGCGGGAACACCAGTTTCGGGCAAGAGAATTGGCCGTGACTTATTGCCGCGAAAAAGCGACCCATTTGACAGAATTGACCGGAATGAAACTGGGGGCACCCATGAGCATTAAGGAAGACGTGGAAGAGAGTTGGGATACAGGTGGGTTTGGTGGGGGCGTGTTTGGCGGTAGCGCTTCGATAGATAAACCGGCGGTTCCACGCGCTTTAGGAAAATCGAATGATCGTGCGGGTACTTTCTTTGTCTCGATTAACAATTTGGCAGAACTGCAAGAGCTCGATTTGGTCGCACCCGGACAGATTGATATAAATGCTAGAGTGAGCATCGTCTATGAAATGACCAAAGGTGAGTGATTGCGAGAAGTGTCGCAGGTTTTAACGGGAAGACTCCGTGTAATTATCATGGCCCGAGGAATCCCCGTCGTTGGAAAGGGGATGCCGGCAACGGTTCGGGTGAGTCATTTTTCGAACATTCGCTTCTTAACAAACGGCCCTGCCCTCTTTTTTTTGTCGAAAAATTTGTCTGTTTTCATTCGTTTTTTTGTCTCATTTTTGGGTAACGGCCGTCGACTTAGGCAGAGACAATCTGAACTTCGTATCGAATCTTTACGGTGCCTTCCAACATTTTTGTCACTGAGCAATATTTTTCCATTGACAATTTAACCGCTCGATCGGCTTGTTGCTGGGATACATCAGTTCCTGTGATCACATAGATCAGTTTAATCTTAGTGAAAACTGACGGGACGCTTTCTGATCGTTCCGCTTCAAGTTTGACTTCACAGTCAACGACACGCTGGCGTGTTTTTTTTAAAATCTTAATGACGTCAAAGGCTGAGCATCCGCCCAGGCCCAGAAGAATCATCTCCATCGGGCGAACTCCGACATTCCTGCCACCATGATCGGGCGAACCATCCATGACGACGCTGTGGCCGCTTCCAGATTCTCCAACAAAACTCATGTGGTCGATCCACTTGACTCGTGCCTTCACTTTTCTTCCTCTCCATGGGGTGCTTTTTAAAATGGATTGATGATCTGCTTCCACAATTCAAAGGGAGGGCGTTGGTGCGATCGACGACCTTGCAATCCATGAAATAACGCATGGAAAAATGCGGTGTGCAATCACTGCTTGCGCTTTGAGCCTATCATCATAAAATCCATCGACGGGATTTTGTTGATACCCGTTACGCACTAGCGTCTCTTATTCTTCTGTCGAGGGCAAGTTAACAGAGTTGTTTCGGCTTTGCTTTACATTTACATCGTTCGTAAGAATTTCATTGATGCCCCTGATTAATTCTATTTGGAAGGAGTCAATGACATGCATGTTCGTGCCGTATCGACGAAAAATCCGTATCGAAGAGTTTAGTCGCCAAAAATTTGAGCGACTGCCGCCCGTCGCCAAACTTGGAGCGGGGCGACCAAATTTCCTGGCCCTTTGGTTTGTACAATCAGCGATCATCAGCGAGTCAAACACGATTGCTTGTAAACGCATTCGCAGCGCATAAAAACACCGGCATGCTTTCGCACGCCGGTGTTAAAAACTAAATGGTGCAATCGGGTTTAGTTATCGTTTGCGATAGTAAATGTTGTCCCGTTCGTATCTTCGACCTCGAATTCGCCCAAGTTGTACCGTGGGAAGCTTCCGATGATTCCTCCGCCCCAACTATCTCCGTGAAATAAAAGCTCGCTTCTCAAAAAACCTTTTTTAATTCCACCAAAACTTCCAAATTCACATGCCAAGGGGCAAACCTTTTCGCCAAGAGGTGCGTCAAAGTCAATGATCGCAAGCAGCCTATCTGAGTTAGTGGCTGGCGAAGGCACAAAATCGTGCCAGAAATAGTTGTCGTTGTACTGCCATCGAGCCGGGCTGTCTGAGTTTTCGACCTCGAAATAGGAGCCCCTGACGAAAAATTCTCCGGGGTTGAATCGGTCATGACGCTGCCAACGATCCGCGAATATTTCAATATTCGTGCGGTGATACCCGGAGGCGATTCCATGTGTGAATCCGATATTACCATCTAACATTTCAATTTTATGTTCGGTCGGCACATCAAACCGAATACGAGCGATCAAGCGATCATTTAAAGTTCGATCTGTTTCTTCGGTGATTGGTTCGAAGGGGTGCCAAACCGCTGTGTTGTCATTGTATTGCCAGACATCATTTCCAATGTGTCTAACGGCGATAAGTTGTGCTGAGTTTTGGTAGAAAGGAGGGTTTGAAACAAAACGTTCTTGTAGGTTCTCGGCAGAATACATTATGTAAGCTTCACCACCCGTGTCGCTCGCATTATCATCAACTCCAATTCCAAATGCTGGCGCGTTGATTTGGTAGTTGTCAATTCCTTCAGGGACATGACGAACGGCAATTACGTGCTTGCTGGTTGACCAAAACGGAGCATTAGGCCCTTGGAATCGTGTGGAAACATCTTCTTCGGAATACATCAGGAATCCCTTGCCGCCAGCATAGTCTCCAGCAGCAATGCCATTCACCAAATCACCAATTTCGACGGAGCTCGCCGAAATCTGTGAATTCGCCTCGATCTGTTCCGTAGTTGAGGAAAGAAATGCTTCGGTAAATGAATTAATTGCCGGCTCTGAATCACTTCCAATTGGAGCAAGAATCGGCAAGATACTCCACGCAGAACCAGCCGACTTTTCGGCAAGTTGAACATAATTCACATCTTGAAAACTTGTCTTTCCATCGTTGCAACGGACATGCAATCCATTGTCGGACTCCTGAAATCCAGATCCTGGGCTGTCAAAATAAGCGATCGGCGAGTTGTCTTCATTCCATTTAATTCCGAAAACATTCGTTCCGTACGAGCTGCCATCGACGGAGCCAAAGTCATTGTGAAACAGCCGTGAAAATGGAATATTCGTTTTTTCAAAATCATATGGAGTCGGTGTTTCTGCACTCGGCAATATGTCCCTCGAAAAAATTTCACCCGGTAGATCTGACTCTGGCCGATAGGAGTACTTGAAGTAATCAAATGCCGTATTGCTTTTAAAGGAACCGATTCCAATGTATTGCATATCATCTGCTTGGGGCAATTTGTTGGTTGAAGATGCAATCAAAATTGGCTCGCCATCCTTTTTAACGATCAGGTCGAATCGCCTGTCATCAATGTTTTCGTGGGAATCAATTGCTCTCAACTCGACCCCATACCAAGTATTGGTATTGATTATGGGAAGAACCACATTTTCGCTGCTGACAAACGGGGAAAATACCCAATTTCCATCTCTAGTTTCTTCAGGTCCGAATAGCCAGTCTTGTTCGCTAGGGCCCTCTTCTAGG
>JAQWLH010000256.1 GCA_029247405.1 Mariniblastus sp. | reverse complement strand
ACGTCGGGTACTTGCGAGCCAAAGGTAACGCCGACCGCAATTACAACTAAGACGAAACAGCATACTGGTCCACAGGTTTTTCGAGGCGAAAAAAGCTCCGGGCGGTCAGAAGACGGTATCATGCAATCAACTCGTTTAATGGACCATATTGGCTCTCTGGTTTACCAAGTGCCATGTCAGGTTGACCGAAAAATTCTTGTGGAACACCGGCCACATGGCAAAGCGTCGTGAACCAATTGCAAATGGTATGGTTATGATTCGGGGTACCGTAGCGAGGATAGGACAGGTACCTACCTTTTGATTTCAGTGCGCCCCCGGCATTCCCTAAAACTAACATCGGCCAATCCAAGCCAAAGGAATGATGGTTAGCAGCGTTGTCACTGGTGTAGACAATGATCGTATTATCAAGCATCGTCCCGTTGCCCTCTGGCACTTTATTTAGCTTGGCCGCCATCGACGCAATCAGCTCAATATGAAATGTTCGAATCGCGTTGCGGCAATCTTGCGAAGAGAGCGTTGCATAGCCCGCACCATGACCGATCGCATGGACATTATTTCCGACCCCGATCCCAGAATAAACACAACTCAAGTCGTCCGCATGGACGGTCACAACATTCGTCAGCCCAGTGATCAAGGCAGCCGAAGCCATGTCGAAGTGCGCTTCAAGGTGGTGAGTTTTGACCGACGAAGTGTATTTCTCGTTAAGCTCCGGTGCATTTTCTTTCAAAACTTTTTGCATTGAAACCAGTTTGATCCGACGGTCTCTGAGGGCTTCAAATCCATCAAGATAGTGCCCTAATTTTTCTCGTTCGGCCACGGGCAGATTTTTTTGAAGTTTCTTAATGTCCTCCGACATCGCATCCAGCACATTTCCAGTTCGGGTGTACTTTTTCTTTAGGTCCCCCCCTTCGAGAATACTTCCAAAAACATTCTCAAACGCACTGAGTGGGTTTTGTTGAAAAGGAAGTTGTTTTCCTTTGGCTTTTGCCGAAATCGCAGGGAAAGTCGTTCCCTGACTTCCTTCTCCCATTTTGAATCCCAAGTGATTAAACACCGCCGGAAATTTCTCTGAAAGATGGCCATCAATGGTTGCAAATAACGGGGGGGCGTGGGCCGAGGCTTTGTAACCACCCAGGGCGCCGTAAAAAGAACTGTGCCCCGAGTTAGTCATCTTCCCACTCAAGCCTTGGATGATGGTTAACTTGTCCTTGAAGGCTTCAAGCGACTTCATACTCTCTGACAACTTTCGTCCCTGAAGCGTCGTATCAACTAGCGTCTCGCCCCGATGAGTCAGGCCATCTGGATTAAGGTAGTCACCTTGCAAGCCACTACTTTTAACCACAAAAACAAACCGCTTGGGTGGTTGTTGTTGATCAGCAGCAGAAAGACTTTTGATGAATGGCGAAAGTGCCAAGGCGCCCGATCCAAGCGTGACCCCTTTAAGCAATGCTCGACGATTGATTCTGTTCATTTTTTATTTCCGATACAAGAATGAGTCTGAAGTAAGAAGACAGACTAGAAGCTCCCGAAAACTCCCCTGACTCTCAACATAAGCTTGATCCATCGCAATCAAAGTCTTGGAATCACTGAGCATTTCATTACGCCCCATCCAAAATCGAAAGACATGCCGAATAAAGCTCTGTCGTACTCGATCTGAGGTCGCAAGTTTCTCCATCATTTCCCGCACACCTTGCACATCGCCCTCGATCGACGGCTCTCCCGAGTAACTAATGCTACCTGAAACATTCACTGGCTTGTTCTTTTCATTCGCTCGCCAACGCCCAACGTGATTAAAAGACTCGAAAGGCATTCCGAGCGGATTCATTTTTTTGTGGCATCGCCAGCATTCCGCCTCGTTGACGACACTAAAGCGCTCCCTCAAAGTCTGATGTTCATCCTCTGGGATTCGCGCGTCAACGGTCACTGGAATATCCAAAACGGTGCCAGCAAGGAGTTTCTCACGAATCCATTTGCCTCGGCGGACTGGATCGTTATCAAAATTGCCGCTGTGGGCCACCAGCCAGCTTGGCTGGGTCAGAATTCCACAACGTTGGTCACGGGGAACTTGCAAGACCTTCCCACTCTCTCCCGTATCATACGCCATTTCGAATGGGTCAAGGTTGTAACCCTGCAGGTGATGCGTTTCAGTATAAGCCTTTTCACCCCGACCTTTTTTGATCTGATCTTTGGAATTGGTTCCATTCCAATAGCTCACAACGATCTTGTCTGTCGTCAACAATTCGTAAAGAACATTTTTATCTTCGGCCAGAATATGCTGGATCAAACTATCGGTGTCATAAGAGAATTTTGACGCGGTGCCCGAGTTAAAATGTTTAAACCCCTCGCGTTTTTTGAATTTATCAACGTCTTTAAAAACTTCGCTGGCTTTGTAGTAACCAAAAAACTCTCGAAAAAACTGAATCACTCGAGGGTTTGCAGTCGTTAAATAAGTTCGGTTGTGATTAATGGTACGCTGCTTCCTTTGGCCATCCAGCATCTGCCGGACAACACGCTCGACATCCTCCCTCGTCTTGAGCCTTCCCTCCCGCATTTCCAGAATTAGCTTGCTGTGCCTTGCTGCCCATGCCGGATTAGGAGTCGACATGGTCTTGCGGATAGGGGCCTCACTTTTCTTCGTGTAAACATCCATGGTCTCAATTTCATCAATCCCAAACGCCGGCTTATTTTGAAGCGCGTAATTGATTGCGTGGACCAACTCTTGGGGTGCGAGGAAACGTCGCCCATGAGGATCTTCTTCACCAAGCCCCAGTTCCATTCGATAGACAAATTCTGGCGACAGTGTCACGTACATCAAAACGGCTTGCAAAGCCATTGTGTTGCCCAAGGACGCATTCTTTTGGAAAACACTTTTCCAATAGTGATCATATTCGTGTTCGAGTGGCAGGCGGCGTAAAAACAACTTGTACGCAACGTTCAATGCTTCTCGAAAATCATGTTGCTGAACCGATCCATCGGTGTTCATGATCTGACGAAAAATAACGGGGACGCGACCACGATATTCGTTCGCCGAAGTAGTGACGCCGCCGACAAACATCGCCTCGTTGTTCCCAGTGCGACTTCCCTTATTTTTAACTTGGGTGACAATGCGAACCTTTTGCCCCATCGTCATTATCTCGGCCATCGTTTCGGCGTTGAGCATCAAAGCCTCCAACGATGACTGGTCTGCAACGATCGTTGCGTAGTCTGTAAAACCAGAAGCGTGATGCACAAACTCAAAAAAAGGGTTGGCGTATTTGGCATCAGCAAAATAACGATGAGCCAGCAGTTTACCTTTGTGGGGGCCACGTTGGATCAAGTGATTTCCCGTGCCGCCAATCTTGACGCTATACCGAGGGGCCCGACCATAGGCTTTTTCCCACACCGCGTCATAGATGAGTGGTCGTTGTCGCCATAGCCGCGCGGGAGTGTACGGCATTTCATCAATTCTTCCGTCAAACAATGAATCATGATCGACGTAGTTTCCATATTGCGGTAGCAACATCTTTTCTTTGAGACCGAAGCCGGCATTAAAACGCTTTAATTCAGCTTCGATTAATGCCACGAAGCGCGACCTCTCCTCAGACGTTGGCTGGTCGCTGTCACTCGGCGGCATCTCGGCAAATTGAACTTGCGCAAAAATATCGCTCCAAACCTGCGCCGTTTGACTGTCAGCTAGGTCATGTCCGATCTGATCGAAACGCAGATCCGCCTCTTGGGTGTCAGGACCATGACAAGCTAAACAATAAGCACTCAAAAACGAGGATGTCTGTACCTCAAATTTATCCGACACAAGCTTCGGTTCGTCCAAACTTTGAGCTTCATCAAAAGCGAGCAAGCCAACGCAGTTGCCAAACATGCCCGAAGCACCGATACAAAACGCTGCCAATGCGCCCCAACCAAAACGATTCAAGAAGAAATGTTGAAACATAGAATGCAGTCATCGTCCTATCGGATGCATCAACCGCTTGAATTGGGCTGATTTAAATCGGGTTGTTCACAAGCTCGGCTTCGCGTCTAGTCCAGTGTCTTGAATTGGCCAGTAAAAACGAAACATCGGAAAGAGCTTGGTCTACCTTAGCTTGCCTGAACTTTCAAAACAATTTCACAAATCTCCCAAAAAACACTTAAACCCAAATCATGGCAAATTAATTCACAACCGATTTAATTGTTGCCATTAAGCGATTTGAGGTAAAGGTGACCATGGAGTTCAAAACACCTCCATTAAATTTCAGAAACCTGCTCAAAACTCCGCCTACCTGCCTGTCGCCAATACCGGCGCGGAAAGAAAATCACTGAAAGTGATTACACACTCAAGATCAATCAGCGGCTGGAGAAATGCCTACGCAGGGGTGATTCAAGCGCTTTCAAGTTCAAAAAGCTGATCACCCATTCATTTTGGCTGTTTCGCGCGGAAGGAAATATAAGACTGCGAAACCCATCAGAGTGATCACCCATTCACCAATCGCCAATTGATAGGTGAAAGGACTGATGTCCGAAAAGCAGAAGAAGCTCCCAGTTCGAAAAACCACGAGCGAGCCGTGGACTAAAAGGCAGGCAATGACACCATAGCGGACAGTTTCAGATTTGAAAGCAAATACGATTAGCAATAACGCTAGTCCAAATTCCAGCCCGCCATAGACCGTCATAAACTCGGATTGCCCTGTTCCACCTTGCAACTCAAATCCGATTTTAGCCGAAGTGACTGCAGGTTGAATGACACACCACAGTGCGAGTAACAGATAAATTATCCCGACTACCAGCAAGTAAAGTTTTGCAGCCATTTATTTCTTTCGGAGGACAGCGGCCATGGAGCCGGGTTATTTGTAATGAATCGTACGCCCCAATCAGGCAGCGATGGTGTAACCGAACCTCATCGTCTCGATTAACTTACCAGCTACTCACCCGCCCGCGCCATTCAATCTAGGCTGTTTCAAACAGCTACTGAATCAAAAACCCACTTGAGCTTTAATCCCATTTGACAAAAATCTCATTTCACTGAGGAGACGCTAATTTTTTCAATCCGTCAACAAGAATCCTAATTCGAAATTATTTTTGTCGATCGCGCATTGCCACATTCCATCGACCACGCCAAACTTTCTTTTGAAACCAACGCGCCAGCAAAGCCCCCCACTCGCCAGCATTGGATTCACGCAAATCGGCTCCACTGACCAAGCGTTAGCATCGAAAACAACTGACAAGGCCTCTGGTTTTGAGGAACCGGCCCCAAATAAAACCTTGGAAATCAAATGAGACTTGGAATTTTGTCCGCCAATGCAGATAGTTACAGCACTCGACGTTTAGTCGAAGCAGCGGAGGAGCGAGGGCAGTCAGTCACCGTTGTAAACACCAAGCAATTGGCCATCGACCTACAAAAAGGGAAACCCGACCTCTACTACCATCAGCAACAGCTTCGTGTTTTTGATGCAGTGTTGCCGCGAATCGGCGCATCGATCACTTATTTCGGGACAGCGGTAGTTCGGCAATTCGAGCAAATGGATGTATTTTGCGCGAACTCATCCGCAGGGATCTCTAACTCCCGCGACAAACTTCGAAGCCTTCAAATCTTTAGCCGCCATCATATTGGCATTCCCGCGACCACATTTGTGCGTGAGAAAAAAGACGTCTTGCCTGCCATTGAGCGAGTTGGGGGCGCGCCAGTGATTATCAAATTGATTGAGGGAACCCAAGGTATCGGGGTACTACTCGCCGAGACCGTCAAGTCTGCCGAAGCAATTATCGAACTTCTCCAAAGCCAAAAACAAAACGTACTAATTCAAAAATTTGTTGCCGAAAGTAAAGGGAAAGACATCCGCGCTTTCGTTGTAGGCGACGAGGTTGTCGCTTCAATGCGACGGGTCGCACAGGGGCAGGAGTTTCGTAGCAACGTTCACCGTGGAGCACTAACTGAAGTGGTTGAACTCGACGATCATTACCGGGAAACTGCCGTCCGCGCCGCTCAGATCATGGGACTGCGAGTTGCCGGAGTCGACATGCTCGAGGGTAAAGACGGTCCTCAAATCATGGAAGTAAACTCCTCACCAGGGCTGGAGGGGATTGAGAAATGCACTCAACTCGATATCGCAGGCTCAATCATTGAATACATTGCCGCCCGCGTCGATTTCCCCGAAATTGACATTCGACAACGGTTGACCGTAAGCCGCGGATACGGTGTCGCCGAATTGCACATTCCCGAAGGTTCACAGTATGCCGGTCAACGAATCGGGTCGGCGGGTTTCGAGGAAAACGATATCAACGTCCTCACGTTGACCCGCGGCACCAGAGTTATCCCCAACCCCAAAAAAAGCCGAAAACTAGAAAAGGATGATCGGTTACTGTGTTTCGGCAAACTCGAATTAATGAGGGGTTTAATTTCAGCCAAGGCACAACAAAAACGAAAAGATGCAATCGTCGATCTGGACGACCTTCCACATACCCCCGCCGTCGATGAGAGCGCGGCAGCAAACGACAGGTTACCACCCACTTAAGCAACTAAATACGAAACCATGCCGAGCGGCCAAAATCTATCCACCTCAAGCAAGCCTAGGGCACCTAAGGTATTAAAAAACCTTGCCGACCCATCCTCATCGCCAGCTACTTAAAAGTTTTACCACCCTTCGGTTTCGCTTTGAATGTTTTTCGCTTGCGATTGTTTTTATTCGAGTCTTGGTTCTGAAAAGCAAACGCCTCTCCAATCATCTCTTTTGCCTGTTTTTTTTGCCCAGGCTCCAGTTTTGACAACAAGCGATCTCGTGCCTTCTCTTGCAATTTGGCAATTTCTTTAGCGAGATCTTCTCGGACCACTTTTTCAAAATCCTTGAGCTCTTTCTCCTGCTGTTCAGTAACGTTCAGGTCAGACTTGACGGGTTCGCTGGTGATCACATCAACCAAGCTTTGGCGTTGAAGCAACGCCTGCATGCGAATCTGTCGGAGTCGATCCAATTGATGGGGCAGAAGCACTGAATTCATGTCTTTAATCGCCTGCTCACGAATCTTGTTGATTTCAACTACCAAATTTTCACGATCCGAAAAATCAAGTTGACGGATTTGATCAGCAGATCGTCGCTGAATTTGCTGGCTCAGATCTTGAAGCTCTTTGTATTGCCCGTCAACCATTTCAAGTTCCTGTCGAATATTCTTGTTCGACAAAAGTCCCAACGTCGACCCGGTCGCACCGTACTCCTCGGCTGTCCAGCCAACGGGTTTCGCCAAAGCAATATCGTTAAGCATCGGAATCATCGCTCGCAACTCAGCATTGCCATCTTCACCGTAGGCTGCCCTCTTGGCTTCCCCCATGAATCGGCTGTATTCAGCTTGTGATGAAAAGATGCCAACCGAATCATCGTCAGCATTTTTTTGCCCCCAAACGATTGAACTTGATAACAACATTATCGTTAGTGAGAGAATCCCTGCGAATTTCATCGCTACCCTTTAATTCGATTGATTTGATTAAACGCCATGTTCATAAACTGTTCCGATGATACCCCGATTGACGACGGCTGCCTATCACTATTTTTGCCCCTCATCGTTCAAGTCTGGCAACTCGATTCCAGCAACATCAATAAAATGCCTCGCTGAACTCGAATCGACGGCCTGCTCGCCAAAATAGTTTGAATCCCACTCTTGCGACTCTCGCTGACAATTATTGAAACGAACCGAATCACCTGAAGTCGAATGAACTACGTTTGATTCAAAACGCAGCGCCTTACTCCCTTCATCAATGAAAAAACCATTATTAGGTGCACCACCGTGGGTAAATTTGCTCCGGTGCACGTCGTGAATGTAGTTCCCCCTCAACACCGTTCCCGGCTGATATCCAAGAGTGTAGATGCCGCCGCCATCGGCAAGTTTTTTCATCACGTCAAAAATGTGGTTGTGCTCAACGATACAGCCCGTTTGAGATGTTTTGCTTGTGTTCCAGCGGTAACCAATTGAGATGCCTGTATAGGGTAAATCGTGTATCTGATTGTGGGCGACTCGTGTGTCTTTTGAAAACGCAACAAAAATCCCAACTCCACCAAAGCTATCCGATCCGCACCGACGAACAAGGCAGTTCGAAACAACATTTCCGGTCGGTACGTCAGCCTTGTTTTTCCAATCAGCGTCTAACTTGCCTTCGTCTCCATCCTCCAACTCCCCTTTGCCGCGCCAACCGATCATGATGCCCGCACCGCCAATGTCCTCCACCGTACACCTCGACATCTCATTGTCTTGGCAGCCTGGCCCGAACCCAATTCCCGAGCTATTAAGGTGAGCAAACCGACATTGCGTAAACCGGCAACCATGAGCATGACTGCATTCGATGGCAACCGGCTGCACAAATGTTTTGGCTCGCAATCGCGTACCGAAATGTGCCGACTGGATTTCGTTATAGCCAATTTCAGGAAGCAGAAAATCGCAATGTTCAAATTGAATGCGATGGAATTCCAAATTGAGAACCGGGGCAACTTGACTCCCACGAATCTCAACCAATTTCTGTAAAACCGGTGCTACAACCACCGAAGATGTTGGATTTTGACCCGCCCTCGGATTGTAGGTTAGTACGCCTAACTCATGCTCAAGGAACCACTCACCGGGCTGATCGAGAAAAGCCAAGCTGTGTTCAAGAAAGACAGCCTTTCCCGGGCTTGCGGTTGTCGCCGGACCATGTCCAATCCAACCCATCGGTGTTGCCGTCATCAGTTGATCTCCATTGGAAGAGACCACCTTTCCACGTGTCACCGACCAGTTCTCAAGAACGACCAATTCGGCATTCTGGTTGGCGAGATCGCCTCCAACAAGCTTTTGATCAAAGCTAAATTTTTTGACGTCACGATCGACGCTGACAATGTGAAGCATTCCATTCCTGTCTGGCCACCGAGCGCGAATGGCTCGCCGGTCATCGACCACGAGCTGCCGAAAAGACCACTTTGGAAATCTGGCCGGCATCTCGGTTTTCCATGCCCCTTGTTTGGTGAGTCGCCAGTCCTTTAACCGCCGCCCCCCACTCAGGGTCACGACTTCGCCCCGTGCAGCTGCGTATCTCACAGCAAACTGCGCAGTACCGGCGTCTTGCGGTCCAAAGATCAAGGTTTCGGAAAGTTCATAAGTTCCCGAGTGAAGCACCACCGACACGTCCTGGTCTAAGCCTCGAGAAACCAACGCCCGAACACAAGACTGAGCTCGTCCTATCGAACGAAACGGTTTTTGAATCGTCCCTGGATTGTTGTCACGACCATCCAGCGATACGTGAAGCTCGACTTCCCCAACCGAGGCCTGAGTAGTCAGGGCAATAACGATGCTAATCAGGCAAAGAACACGGCAACTTTTTGTCACTTGGAGTATCTTGTTTTTGATTTGGCCATCCTCAAATGGAACTTGTTCTTTCGGGATATACTCGTTTCGTTATCCGCCAACACAGTCCCAGCCCAATGGGAAATCCTCAGCTTAAAAAACATTCCGGAGGGGTTGAAGCGACACCATCAGCACGAATTAACTACTTGACGCCAACGGCTGGAATCGTCTTAACAAATCCAGCGTCCGTCCGCTCCAACTCCTTGAGTGTTGCCTTGCGAAGTTTTTTCAGGAGATCTAAATATTTATCTTTGTAGGCAAGATTAGTGAGCTCGTCTGGATCTTCATGGACATCATAAAGCTCTTCCATTTCACCGTCGACAAGATATCGGACGTACTTATAACGACCTTCGCAGTACGAAACATACCAGGGAATTCCCGGCCCGTGATAAAGCTCTGGGTCACCTTTGGACGGGATTTCATCGGTCGCCGAACCGTATTGCTTCGCGGTATGCACCAGCATTGCCGGGCGTTTCCAAATGACCTGATTTGGGTCAAAAAATGGTCGTAAATCGTGACCATGCATTTTCCAATGGGACTCCACTTTTGCTTGGGCTAGGATGGTGGGCGCTAAATCAACACCACTAACTGGATGTTTGACAACTCTCCCTGCAATTGGCCCGGCAACCGCTGAAGTGGGGCGAATAATCAACGGGGCTGCTACTGCTGCACGATAGGGTGCGACCTTGTTCTTCATCCCGTGTTGCCCCCATGCGAACCCCTGGTCGGAAGTGAAAATAACGAGCGTGTTGTCATCCTGCCCCGACTCCTTCAAGGCTTTCATGATTCGCCCAACCCCCTCGTCAATTGCAACGACACCTTGATGATATTGACGCACCCAGTCTCGAAGCGATCTGCCAGGCATGTCCTTCATCCCAACGGGACTTTGCTTACGGACTTGTCGTTCAACGGGAACGCCTTGTTCGTTAGCCTCCCAGAACTCGATCTTCGTCGCATAGTCCGGTTTCCCTTGGCGCGGTGGAAAAATATCTTTCGGGGCTGGAACAGCGACATCGGGATAGGAGTTCAAATGCCGATCGGCGGGAGTGAAGGGACCGTGAACTGCACCATAGCAAAGCCACAACATCCAAGGCTTGTCAGGCTTGCGTTCGTTCCCTTTGATATAGTCGATTGCCCAGTTAGTGTAATTATCAGTTGAATATCCTTTGACGAGTTTCGCTTTACCTCCATTCTTACAAATGAGCTGGTTATCGTAGTAATTGGGCGCATTGGCTGGAAAACCCGGTCGATTCCAAACAATCTGAAAATCCCAGTCCCGCCCAAAACCGGTATCGGTCCCGGTGTGCCATTTTCCGATGTGCGCCGTCGTGTAACCATTCTCTCGCAGGACGCTTGGCCAAAACCGACAATGCTTCGGGTCGTACTGACTACCGGGATATTCGCCTTCCATCCGCATGGTCTCAATGCCATGCTGATGCAATCCAGTCAATACAGTGGCTCGCGAGGGCATACACCATGAACCAATGTAAGCATGGGAAAACCGAACTCCCTGCTTAGCAAGCTGATCAATATTGGGAGTTCGGACCCACTCAAAGGATTGCTCATAACATCCGACCGTACGGTGCGACTGATCATCCGTATAAATAAAAAGAATGTTTGGACGGTCATCCGCAAACCCGACTTTAGCTGACAGCAAACCTAAGACTACGTAGCCCACAAATCCAACGACAAGCCATGATTTATTGAGTTCGAATTTCATGAATTTTGCTTTAATTAAGGGCATCAGAGGAACTCCCCACATTCGAAAATAAGCCAGAAAACCCATTCGACTTTAACGTGACGGGTCTGACCACTGAAACTCTAACGAGTTTGGAAAATATCGCTTTGCGTTATGCCGTGCACCAGGCCTCGCAAACCAAAGCTGCTCTCGGCACAGTCGGCAGCAACTTTTTTGATTTCATCACGATCACGGTAATTCATCGTTCGCCCTGTCGCATGAGTCAAAAGTTTCTCGGCAAGGGTTTCCGCAAAACGATCTTTTCGCTTCATCAAGAGATTCTTAAATTCTCTTTCATCCTGAAAAATCTCCCCGGAAGGTAATTGCCCCGAACTATCGACCAAGGGGCCGTTGCCGCGAGCAGTTCGATAGCGCGTTCGAAACGCACCGACCGGATCGTAAAGCTCCAGCGCGAAACCACCCGGATCAATCTTGCGATGACAATCAGCACACAACACAACGTTTCGATGTTTTTTCAGTTGCTCCCGAATCGTTGTTGTACCTCGTGTATCCGGCTCAAGCGGCTCAACATCTGGCGGTGGAGGCGACGGAGGCGTTCCAAAAATATTCTCAAGGACCCATACACCACGAACGACTGGCGAGGTTTCGATCCCATTTGCCGTTAAAGTCAAGACACTGCCTTGCCCGAGTAATCCACCACGATGATGTTCCGGTTTCAAGTCAACACGTCGAAAATGCTCACCCACAACTCCGTCGATACCATAATGCCGCGCCACCGCGTCATTTACATATGTATAGTCGCTCTGAAGGAAATTGAGGATCGAGCCGTTCGAATGAAGCAGATCTGCGAAAAAAGATCTCGTCTCTTGTTTGAAGAAGGACTCCAGGCGATCCTGATAATAGGATCCAAAAGCCTTCGAATCCGGTGGCATTGATCCAAGAATATTGAGCCGAAGCCAACTGTCCGTAAAATGCTCCACAAACGCCTTTGCCTTTTCATCATTTAACATTCGATCAACCTGCGAGGCCAACTCTTGTTGGTTTGACAGTTTGCCTGCTTTTGCCGCTGCGAACAATGTGGCATCGGGCATTGAACTCCAAAGAAAGTAAGACAACCTTGAAGCAAGTTCCCATTGATTCAATCTCAAATCGCCAGCTTCGTCATTGCCTTCGTCGAGATACAAAAATCGAGGCGATGTCAAAATCGCCGTCAGGCCGAGTTTGATCGCCGCGGCGTGCGTATCTCCTTGCTTGATTCGATTGCGAATGAAGTCAACATAATGTTGGACCTCGCCTGATTTCATTGGCCGCCGGAATGCTCGGGAGGCAAATCGTTTCACCGTCTGGTCAATATCAACCCGAGTAGCGTCGGTTTCAGTGCCAAACAAAGTGCGATGACTTGCTGGCGGCCATTGCTTAAATAGGGGTCCCTCGATCTCCATTCCCCAGACTCGAATCCTCGGCCCGTGATAGACCTCCGACAGCAACTTATTATTTTCGTTTTTTAAAAGTTCCGCGACGACTGCCTTCGCATCTGCATTACCCAACTGAGCCGAATCAAGCTGAGTTTTGGTCGCCCGAATGACTTCCGGATGATATTCCCTTGCGACCCGAAGGATATTGCCCTTAGAGCTTATTCCGTTGGTCCAACTGACAAATGGAATTGCACCTTTGCCGAGCCATACCCTCTGAGTAAAAACCTCAGGTTCACCGTCTGGCAAATCCCACACCTTCACAAGACGCCGCTGATCCGCTGCATTTTTCCCCAACAAGGCGAAGTTTGGCGCCACCCAGAGAGCCAACTTGAGTGGAAATTTCTCGAACCGTTTAAACTCACTGTGGTCGTATCCATGATCCAGACGATTGGCCGCGGAAGCTCGAATACTAATGGTGTACCAACCGTCGGCTGGAACCCCGCCTTGTTTCACAAACGACTTGACAAAGTTGGCGTGCCTCTCACTGGGCTGTCCATGCCCAATTTCAACATACTCATCATTGACAATCAATCGCCAAGTTACTGGTGCACGCTGATACGATTTGACACCATTGAAATCGCGACCCGTGTAATGCCATATCTCGGATTTCGGTTTTTCCCGATCAAAGAAAATTGTTTCCTCAAGAGCTTCTTCGGCAACTTCGACATATCGTTGCAACTGAAAGTCAGACAAGGTCAGTGCTTCCCCGTTGTTATCGAAACCATGTTCCTTTGCATCAGCCGGAAAATCACCGGTTGGATCAAATGCATCGGCCTGTAAACTGAGCAAATCTCGAAGCGTATTGAGATACTCAAACCGATTAAGACGACGCATTATCGTCGCCGGTGACGATTGATTACGAGCTGCTTGATCCATGTATTCAGTGAGCCAAACAACCACTTTTCGAGTTTGATCTATTGGGGGCTGAACAACACCTTTCTCTTGCGGCGGCATGTCGCCTCGGCTGATCGCGTCCAGTGCTTCCCGCAGTAACTCGACGGCTCCTCCATCGGCTGAAAGATCGTCTGGTAGCTGGTCGAGTCGGCGATCTCCCTTTTGTGCTGCTTGGCCGTGACAGCGATAGCAATACTTTTTGAAATAACTCGAAACTTGGGTCTCAATTTGGTTTTCACCTGTAGCTTCTTGGGCGTTGCACCACCCCGTCATGCAACCAATGAGAACGGCGACGCATATGATTTGGGGCAACAAGCTGGCTTGGCGATTCTGGGGCATGCCGTCGTTTAAAAATTGAATCATTTCCGAAACTCCAAACCAGTCAAAGTACTGCTGGCAGAGCCAAATCGTTCCGTTTCGACGCCGAACCGCTGCAGCATGGAAATAAACAACTGGCTTCCTGGTGTTGATTTTTTCTTTGCCTCATCTTTGAAATAAGATCTGTGTTCGCCATGCTTGAAACCCCCGCCAGCGAGAATCAGTGGCAGGTTTTTGTTAGAGTGCGAACTCGCATTCCCCATTCCAGACCCAAAAAGGACCATACTGTTTTCCAGCAACGTTTTGCCATTGGGCTCTTGCACTGCCTGGAGTTGTTTTAGAAAACGAGCAAACTGTTGCATGTGAAACTGCTCGATGACGGATAACTCAGTCAGGTATTCTGGAACTTTTCCATGGTGGGTGAGCTGGTGGTAACCTCGAGTGATGTTAAAACCACCGAGGTTAGCCCCAATGTCAGCCAGAGCTAAAGTTACGACTCGGGTCGAATCCGTTTCCAACGCGAGTTTGATCAAGTCGTAATAAAGCGGCACTCGGTCCACGAAGTTCAGCCTTGGCGCACCCGAGGGAAGTTTGTAATTGACGCGTTGCTTAGGTTTGTCGATCCATTCGCTGGATTGCTCGATTCTTTTTTCAACTTCGCGCACCGAATTAAAATACCGATCCAGTTTCTGTCGGTCTCGCACACCAACTTTGCGCTTAAGTTGATTTGCATCGATCTTCACCAAATCAAGAATACTCTGTCTTGAGGCATACTTGGCTTTCACGCTGCTTTGAGCCGCGGGATCGACCTTTTGAAAAAGCAGATTGTAGATCGACTCCACGTTAGTCACCGGTGGGATTGAAACGCCCGAGGCACTCCACGAAATCATATTATTTGGATCGCTACCGCTCGCAAATTGCATGGATGGATAACGCGTTTTAGCTCCGACGATCTGCGCCGCCTTTTGATCTACGCTTATATTTGCTTCGGGCATCCCCGCCGAATTTTTAGAAAGCACGCCAGACAAATAAGCGTGAACACCACCGTGGCCTCCCTGACCATTCACACCGTGGTCCAATCCAGAAAAAACAGTGAACTCGTGACGCAATTTCTTGAGTGGCATGAGCCGATCAGAGAGCTGGTAATTGGCTCCAGTTTCTTCGGGAAAAAACAACTGCGGAACAAATCCGAAGTTAAGTCCAACACATACCATTCGCATTGCAACAGAATCTTCGGACACCGCATTTGCCATCGCATTTAAGTGCGGCAATGCCAACGCTGCTCCACCCATCCCCCGCAAAAAAGCACGTCGCTGAATCGACTGAAGTCTTGCCATCAATTTTCACGGCTTTCATTAAATGAATTTCAAATTAATTCGGATCACGTTCCACCAGGATTTCGAATGTTTTCGTTTCGAATGAATGCACAAAATCCCCGCTTAGGCATTTTAGCAAATTTTTGGAATCAATCGAGCGTTATCGCTTTAGTGTAGGTGGGGCCGCGGAAGCTAACCTCTTCCAAAACTCCGCATCAAAATCTTGTCCCGGATTGTCGCCCAACCTGGTGACAACGAGGTTCCAGCTAGGAATGACATAAACTTTTCGCCCCAAGGCCCCTAAACCGGACACCATATCTAGCGGTGCAAACTTGTTGATTGGGCCTCTTTTTCGTCGCCCTGCCTTTATCGTGTGAGATTGGCCATTGAGCCACCAAAGATACCCGTAAGATGGATTTTGCTCTTGAGAAGAGCGGAGCATCTCTCGAAAGTAGTTTTGCTCCGAAAGAACTTGCCTTCCATCCCAATTCCCGCGGGCTTGAATTAACAACCCAAATTTGGCTAACTCACGGGCTGACGTGGCAAATCCGTGACGATTTGATTTTGGATCATCCTTGGCAAAGGGCCGAACCACCCAAGCAGACTCCACCATTCCCACTGGTTCGGTCAACCAAAGCTTGGTGAGTTCGTTTCGCTTAAGCTTTGAAGCTGCCTCCAACACATTGACGATTCGAGAATAGGCGTTGGTGTTATATCTCCACTCCTTACCAGGCTGCAACTTGAATTCCAACCGATCGTTCAACCCCGTGGTCATGGTGATCAAATGGCGCAGGGTGATCGCAGATTCTTGTTCGTGAGATGCCCGCGACCACCCGTGCTTAAGGTGCAGGTGAACTGGATCATCAAGCTGAACCAGTTGTTTTTGCACTGCAACACCGAGCAGGACCGCCGCGACACTTTTCTGGACTGAAGCAACATCCTCTAAGTTGCGTTGATTAACGTCCACTCCATGTTGCGTTGATCTGTATCGAAACGATGATTTGGGAGTCCAGTAATTTTCAGCAATTATTCTACCTTGGTAGAGGACAACGACTCCGGAGGAATTTCTCTCACCCGCGTATCGCAAAGCCGCCTTAAGTTTGGCCGAATCCCACCCCACCTTCGCTGGATCAATCGTTTCCCAATCTTTTCCTGGTGATGGAAAATAAATCCTTGATTCAGGCCTATCCCCGTTCGCTTCCCCGTTAGGCTTCCTTGCTTGAACCGTCTGCGCCCTCAAGCTAATCGCCACCCCCAACACCAAGAAAAGCACTAAAGATCCGATAAACGGTCGCTTATATTTTATTTTTTGTTTCATATTTAAACCGACTCAATCGCCACGTGGATATCTTAACATAACAAAAAAGTCTCGAGGCGGTTGCAGTTGCTCACTCAACTCGGCGCTGCTCTCGGTGCCTTATTGCTGTATGTTTAAGACACGCAAAAGATATTCCTAAACGACTGAGACTAATGGCATTCTTTAAAACAAAACCGAACGTGCCCAACAACGAAAAGGCACGAATTGAATTTCATCTTCAACAAATTTTGGAATGCATTGGTTTCGAACGATTCACACGTCCCGTGCTCGCACACCATTTAATTGTTGGAGTTTTCCAAACACCAGCAGAAATCGTCAACTTCGCGGGACAACACCTGTCGCACGACGTGAGTGGGATCAGTGTTGAAGTCTTGCCTAAGGAACTGGAAAAGTGCGGCGGAGGTGGCTGAGGCGGAGGGTCCTGCGAAGGTCTTGGCGGTCTGCCGGGCAAATACGAGCCAGAATCACGAAAAATCACTTTGGAAACAGAACTTGAGCGTGAACCACTGCTCACAGCAGCCACGATCATCAGCAACGTCGTTCGAGATTTGCTCTATCAAAACAAATTTGGTTACGCTCACTTTCCCGAACTCGTCGACCTGGCTGTCGTGATCACTGGACTTGGGATTCCTCAAAGTCAAATTGGATTTGTAAACAACTCGGGCAGGTTTTGGGATTCGACTCGCTGGTCGATGTTTCCACAACCGTTTCTCGATGGTCAGGCGTTTGCTTTTACCTGTGCGATTGCATCATGGATCCGGCATGAAAAAGATCCAGCTTGGGCCCAAGACTTACCAAGTGATCTAAGACGGCCGATGCATAAATCACTTAAGTACCTGTTGAAGACTGACGATTCGTTCTTTCAGCGTGAGGGAAACAAAAACGTTCTCGAACAATCGCAGAGTGCCTGGGCCGCGCTGGCACAGTCGGATTCAATTTCACGCCAGATTGTAGCAGTTCGCCATTTAAAACCTGATGCATCAGCGGGCGACCAAGACGCAGCGCTTTTAAAACGACTGAGATCCCCTGATCCAACGGTTTTATTGCACTCCATTGCCGCCACCGAATCCATTGATGGCAACTGCAATGAAGCAACTCTTCATCTGATTGTTGAAGAACTACAAATACTTAGCGAGAACCGTGAAGAAGAAATCCGGGCTAAAGCAATGTGTTCACTTGCGAGGCTTGGGCAAATCAATGAACAGACCACTCAGATCGCCTCTAAAATGTTGGATTCTAGCACCAAGTTTGTCGTCTACTCGGGTGTGATCGCACTGTCCGCACTCGACTCGGTACCGGAAAACGTCATCCCACCAGCCAATCGAGCTTTAATTCGTTCCCTACAATCATGTGACTATGAATTTGTGGGCCTGCTTGTTGCAGCCTTCAATCGGTGGCTCGAAGACCCGCAAACCCATTTGGAAACATTACTTCAAAATGACAGCCCCGAATATTTGAACATCTCATTAGACGCCCTGGCAAATATTCGTGAACAACTAGTGGAACTGTCTAGCTAACGGGCAAGGCAAAGAAAAACCGAGGTTCAATTTCAAAAAACTCTGCGTCGTCAATGGCCATCCACCGAGTCAATGACGCAGGTGATCTGATCCTCCAACGACCCGAGGCACATTTTTTTGGGCACTACCATGGTGCAATCACAGAGTGCTAGGCATCCATTTGCAACAAGTCGACTCATTCATTTTTGTAAACGACACCTTCCTTCATCACAAAAGCAACCTTCCGCATCAAACGAATATTGGCGATCGGATCTCCTTTGACGGCGATCAAATCTGCGACCATATTGGGAGCCAAAGTGCCGAGCTGGTCATTAACTTTGAGTAACAAAGCCGCATTGAGTGTCGCTGCTTGAATCGCTTCCATGGGCGTCATTCCTCCAGCAACCATTAATTCAAATTCACGTGCGTTGTCGCCGTGTGGAGAGACACCTGAATCAGTTCCAAAGGCAATTTTGACCCCGGCGGCATGAGCCTTCGAGAAAGTCTTTAAGATAATGGGGCCAATTTCAGCAGCCTTTGGCCTCACCACTGCCGGAAAATAATCGTCCTCTTTGGATTTTTCACCCACCCACACTCCTGCCATAATGGTCGGGACAAGATAGGTCCCCCTGTCTCTCATCAGCTGCATGACTTCCGGTGTCATAAACGTTCCATGTTCAATCGAATCGACACCAGCCAAAACCGCCCGCTTCATTCCTTCGGTTCCATGGGCATGAACAGCAACGGTCATTCCGTAGTCTTTTGCAATTTTGACAATGGTCTCAAGTTCTTCTTCAGTGAATTGAGGGTTTTGGCCATTTTTTGCAAGACTCAACACACCGCCTGTGGCCGTTAACTTGATCAAATCCGCACCATCTTTGTATCGTTGACGCACGGCTTTTCTTGCATCTTCGATTCCATTAACAACTCCCTCAACCGGGCCAGCATCTCTTCGGAAATCACCTTTGGTGCCGTTGGTCGGATCTGCATGACCGCCCGTCGTCGCCAGCGATTTTCCTGCGGTAAAAATCCGCGGTCCAATGATCCAACCCTCATCAATTGCCTTACGAAGTGAAACTGAATTGGTCCCGTTATCCCCCAGGTCCCTCACTGTTGTAAAACCCGCCATCAAAGTACGTTTCGCGTAGGTTGTAGAACGAAGCGCGAAATCAGCTTCGTTCATAAAAAACTGGTCTGAATAAATTTTCTTATGATGCTGCATCATTAAGTGAGTATGCATGTCCATCAAACCGGGCATCACCGTGTGCTCACGAAGGTCAATGACCGTTGGATTTTCAGAAGCATCAGCGGGCAATCCCGGTCGCAAGTAACCTTCGTCAACCGAAACGATTTTCCCATCACGGATAACCAAGGTCATTTCGGACTGCACTTTGCCGTCGCTAACATTGATCAAACGACCGGCATGAATGATCGTATCGTTGGCACCCAAACTGCCGCAAAAACAAATCAACAACGCTACGAATGCCATGAGGGGATGGAAGTAGTTTTTCATTGAACCTGCCAAAAATTGAGCGATCTTAAGTCCTCAAGCCTAAACGGTACTTCTCACCATTGCAATCGATCTGCGATTGCTTTGCTTAAGTCTTCGGCGATTTGAGATTCTGAGTTCCAGTCCTGGCTCAACCGCTTCAAACGTCGGGGGATCCATTGATGAAGTTCGGGTTAGCCCGCAACCTTCACGCTTCCATCAAGTGCATTGTTGAGGTCGCCTAACTCCTTCGCATTGATTCTTGATCAGCGATGCCGTAAACCTGATTAAAGGAACCCGTTCAAGAGTGTCATGATCTTTTTGCCAATCAACTCTCATGCGATTTTGCAATCACTCGAAACTAGAGGTCACAAATGGACATTTTCGTGATACCATATCTATACAGCGTCGCTGCTGTAATCGACTCACAGATTACATGGTTGAAGAATTCATGCTTTCTCTACCGAAATTGAAAACACTGCTCGCAATTTGCTTTTTTTTCTTAATTGAAAATGCAGCTTCTGGGGACGAAAGCAACACAGACAACGACAATCGGCTAAATGACAAGGTTAACTTTACCCGAGATGTTCGTCCGATTTTGGCAGCAAAATGCTGGAACTGTCACGGCCCCGACGCAAACACTCGTGAAGGTAATCTGCGTCTAGACCAACGAGAAGATGCAGCTCATGTTCTAGCTGCCAAAAAAGACTCAACCGCAACCTTGGTCGAAAGAATTACTTCTGAGGATTCAGATGAAATAATGCCACCCGCGGATTCGAAAAAACCGCTGACGAAAAAAGACATTCTGGTTTTGAAGCAATGGGTTTCACAGGGCGCTGAGTTTGAAGGCCACTGGGCATTCCAAACTCCCCAGCGACCGGAAATCCCTTTCGTCGATAGTTCATTTCTGGCGGCCAATGAGATCGACCACTTCATTATTGATCGGTTAAAAAAGTCCAACCTTGCCCCATCCCCCGTTGCCAGCAAGGAAACATTGATCCGCCGACTCAGTCTCGATCTTACCGGCATCCCTCCCACTGTCGACGAAGTCGACGAGTTCATTGCAGATCCGTCTGAGGAAGCCTACGAAAACCTTGTCGACCGACTTTTTGCCTCTTCACGATACGGGGAGCACATGGCAGTTCCTTGGCTTGATGCGTCACGTTACGCCGACACCGATGGCTATCAAAATGATCGTTACCGTTATATGCATGTCTGGCGTGATTGGGTCATCATGGCTTTCAACGAAAACAAGCCATACGACCAATTCATCGTTGAGCAGATTGCGGGCGACATGCTACCCAAAGCAACTCTGAAACAACAAATTGCGACCGGCTTTAGCCGCAATCATCGAATCAACTCTGAAGACGGTTCAATCCCGGCTGAATGGCATGTTGAAAATGTAGCCGACCGAATCGACACCCTCGGCACGGCCGTCCTAGGTCTGACCATCAGCTGCGCCCGGTGTCATGACCATAAGTACGATCCAATTTCTGCCAAAGAATACTATCAACTTTTTGCCTACTTCAATAACGTTCCCGAATGGGGCATCGGCCCCAATAACGGTAACAGTCCGCCATTTATCGAAGTCCCGAAGTCCTGGCCCAACCTGTCGGACGATGAAAACGTGGCTGCACTTCCTGCCCCTGTAAAACTTCGCAAGGCGCGCGAAAAACAGGACGGCAATGGATTGCGTCGCCCGCAAGCCGGACAAAAAAATACCGTCATGGTGATGCATGAGATGAAGACGCCTCGCAAAACGTACTTGCTCAGGCGGGGACAGTTCGATACTCCTGACAAATCAGAATTATTAAAACCAGCGGTGCCCGATGCTCTCAATCATATCGGTGAGACGCCAACCAATCGCTTGGAACTCGCAAAATGGCTGGTCCATCCAGACCATCCATTGACGGCTCGAGTCGCAGTCAATCGAATTTGGCAACAATTCTTTGGGATGGGAATTGTAAAAACAAGTGAAAACCTGGGATTACATGGCGACCTACCAAGTCACCCTGAATTGCTGGACTGGCTCTCGATTGAGCTTGTTGCCAACGGCTGGGATATCAAAGCATTACAAAAAAAGATCCTGATGAGTTCAACCTATCGTCAGCAATCACGCACGACGGCCGAGCTCGATGCCATCGACCCGGAAAACCGGCTCCTGGCTCGTGGTCCTCGATTTCGCATGCACCCCTTTATGCTACGCGACTCAATGCTTTCAAGCTCCGGTTTGCTCGTGGAAAAAATTGGCGGAGTGCCAGCCAAACCCTACATGCCTCCAAAAATCTGGAGGGCAATTTCCAACAATCGGTATGAACAAGACAAAGGGGAACAACTTTATCGCCGCAGTGTCTACACGTTCTGGCGTCGCACCATCCCGCCGCCCACCATGGTCAATTTCAATTCAGCCGAACGAGAAGTCTGTGTGGTACGCAAAGACCGAACCAACACTCCACTTCAGGCATTAACCCAAATGAACAACATCACGTTTGTCGAAGCATCACGATTTCTTGCGGAACGAATGCTAAAACACTCAGACAATGACGCCCTGGCAATAAAATTTGGCTTCCAGCAATTACTGGCTCGCCACTCGACTCCCCAAGAACTCGCGTTAATCCAAACGGCTTATGACTCATTCCATGCCAAATTCGAGCAAGATCAACAAGCTGCGCTGCAGTTACTCGGGGTCGGCGAAAAGGCACGCGACCCATCGCTTACCCCATCCAGACATGCTGCGATGACAATGACCGCGTCGTTGTTGATGAACCTAGACGAAGCAATCACAAAAGAATGAAACCAACCCCGCCTGACTGATTCAATGATGCACCAACCAATTCAGGACTACCAAAATCAGATTACTCGTCGCCACTTTTTTTCACGAGCGGGTATCGCGACGGCAGCGCTTTCGACGCTACTCGGGCGCGATCTTTTTGCCAACGACGCGATCAATCAAGAGGCGACCGGCAGGGTGACGCGTCTCCCTCACTTCGCCCCCAAAGCACGTCGCGTGATCTATCTGTTTCAATCCGGAGGCCCCTCACAACTCGACCTGTTGGACCCCAAGCCACAACTCAAAGATCGGTTTGGGGACGAAGTTCCGACATCGGTTTATCCCGATGAGCGCAAGACAACCATGAGTAATGCGCAGAGTTCATTCGCGACCGCTCCGAGCATATTCAAATTTAACCGCTACGGAAAATCTGGTCTGCAGATGAGTGAGTTACTTGCCAACACCGCGAAGATGGCAGACAAAATTTGCATCATCAATTCGATGCACACCCAAGCCATCAACCACGACCCCGCCATTACAATGATGCAAACAGGCTCGCAAGTTCCGGGACGGCCCAGCATCGGCTCGTGGCTAAGTTACGGATTAGGCTCAGAAACATCTGAGTTACCCGCGTTTGTGGCGATGAGCTCTCGTGGCTCGGGGAAAGCAGGCCAACCCCTATACGACCGGCTCTGGGGAAGTGGTTTTCTTCCCTCGGTTTATCAAGGCGTGAAATTTCGCAACCAAGGGGCACCGGTGCTAGACATTTATGATCCGCCCGGTGTTGATGCCTCCATGCGCAGAACGATGCTTGATCACTTGAGCAAGCTTAACGAAATCAAGTACGCCCAATCGGGAGACAAAGAAATTCAAACCCGAATCGCCCAATATGAGTTGGCTGGTCGCATGCAGGCTTCGGTTCCGGAACTACTGGACTTCAGCCAAGAAACCAAAAGTGTGATGCAGATGTATGGCCCCCAGGTTCGCCAACAAGGCACTTTTGCCCACAACTGCCTGATCGCCCGACGACTGGCTGAACGGGGCGTTCGATTCATTCAGCTTTTCCATCAAGGATGGGATCAACACGTCTCGCTACCGGGCCAACTTCGAAAACAATGTCGCGATACTGACCAGCCCACCGCCGCACTCCTCCACGATCTTGAGGCGCGAGGCATGCTCGACGATACATTAATTGTTTGGGGTGGTGAGTTTGGACGCACCGTCTACTCTCAAGGCAATTTGACCAAAGCTTCGTACGGGAGAGACCATCATGGCAACTGCTATTCGGTCTGGCTTGCCGGTGCCGGAATTCAGGGCGGAATAAGGTACGGTAAAACAGATGACTACAGTGTCAATGTGGTTGAAAATGGCATGGA
This sequence comes from Mariniblastus sp., assembly GCA_029247405.1. Lineage (GTDB taxonomy): Bacteria > Planctomycetota > Planctomycetia > Pirellulales > Pirellulaceae > Mariniblastus. The sequence continues at coordinate 5,212 of JAQWLH010000256.1, read as the reverse complement.
GCCCCATGATCTCAATGCGACCATTCTTCACCAACTCGGTATCGACCACGAACGCTTGATCTATCCCTACCAAGGTCGGGATTTTCGATTAACTGATGTTCATGGTCGAGTCGTGAAAGAAATCCTTGCTTGATCGGATGCTAAATGATTCGAGCAAGGATCGCTCAATCGCGACTGACATCTCATGTTTGCCGAAGTTCATTTCCTTCGAATACTTCGACTGATGCCCGGATGGAATTGAAGGCTTAGGTGTTTTTGAGAGTTTATGGCTTATTCTTCACACCAGGCGTTGGCTTCAACACCATTGTTTTTCCTTTGGAATTACGACCAAAAGACTGATCGACCTTCAACTCCCCAAATTCCAACGAATCCAAAACCACGTCCTCATTGTTTTTGGTTTGAATTAGCAAAACTGTTTCACCAGACTTGGCTAGTTTAAACCCCGTGTAGATCCCTTTGGCGGGGGTGCCATCAACGTCCCGCTTTGCATCACCAGCCCAGACAACCAAAACCCCACCTGCGGGGATCTGGGTACCCGCAGGAAATTCGAATTTGCGAGGGTCCTTGGCGGAATCACTTAGGTACATTCCCGAAAGATCAACGACCTTCGTGGAGTTATTGGCAAGCTCAATCCAATCCATAAATTCGCCTTGTGAATTGGCAATCGTTGCTCGGTTCGCTGCCATGATTTCGTTGATCACAACATCTGAACTCTCAGCCCGAGTAAGGCTGGGCTTTTCAGTCTTCGCCTTGACGAAATTTGGATTCTTTGCCGAAAGCGGTTTACTCTCAGCGAGTTCAGGATAAAAGCTGGTCGTCAAATATTCGTCAGCGGTCCGAGCTTCAACGTAAAAGAAAATCTTCTTGCCCTTTGCTTCACTTGGAAAACTCGTAACATACCGATCCTCGTCAGCTCGTGTCAGCTCAGTCCGGCGGTAGGCTGCCATTGGATCATCTGACCAGTACAAAAACACTTTGTCTGGCTCAATCGTTTTAGCTTTGAGGGTCACGAAAATTTGATTTTCTTTCGCGTCGACTGACTCAAATTCTGGAAACGGCTGCTGAAGCTCTGGCACTTGATCCAAATATTCCTTTCGCCCGATGAAAAATGCCTTGAGGCCCGGTTGCGTATCGCGCCCCTGAGTTGAGCTCATTCCAATCCCGTCTTCGTAATCCTTGGTGCTCTGCAACTTACGAGTGTCTTTCTTGATTTCATCTCCGATCAGATTGCGATACTCATCGATGATCGGCGAAACATCATTCCAATCGATCCAATCTTGATAGATCGTTCGAACATGGGCAACGTACCGCGCTTTGACAGCCGGGTTTTTTAAAAGCTTACTGATCAAGGGCACCTGCTTCTGATCGATGCTGGCAAAGATATCCAAGGCAAACGGTGGGGCATCGCGATCGCTTGAGCCGAAGCTATCCGGAGGTCCGCCATCGCCCGGTCCACCGCCACCAGGAGGTCCGCCGCCTGGAGGAGGACCGCCACCAGGAGGAGGACCGCCACCAGGAGGACCACCGAACCCCGGAAGCAAACCGCTGAGACCACCTCGCCGACCACCAGGTCCGCCAGGCCCACCACCGCCCTGAGCGCGAAACGTCTCATTGCAGTCGTAGGGCAAGATGAAAGTTCTCCCAAAATCGGGCTCGATGTAGATCGCGTAATCTGCACCTCGTTTGTAATAGCCATCCATATCTAGCAAGACGTTGTCTACCGCAAGAAACCACAATGCCCGGTCTATTGAAAGAACCGGATCGACATCGGTCTCAATTTTATCGACGGGAGTTTTATCAAGAACTTTGATCGCGTTGATTAAAGCGTCCCAAGCTTCATCCGAATCCTTCGACTTGATTTCGTACGAAGTATAATCCGCCTTGTCATCACTTTTGTAGGCAAAGCTTGGTCCACCTCGACCGGGTGGCGCTTTAAATCGATGCCCCTTTCGACTATCAAACTGTTCCTTCATAAAGTCAGTGTTCATCTGCTGTTCATTAACATAGATCCCCCAACTTTCTCCATTAATCACCACGTGAACATAGTTTGACTTTGGAACGGCTGTGTATTTTCGAGCGATGTGACTGTATAGCGCCAGCCGCAAGTATGATGCGTCGGCGTGAGAATTCAGTAAATTGAGCGTACGATACCCGTAGAGATCCTGCTTTTCGTCAACCCAGTCAAATGTCAGATTCAAAGAACGCTTTTGGCCTTCACCTAGTGTAAAAAACGACGAGTTGCCACGAAAACGAATTCCCACATCTTCATAAACCGTTTCATCCACGGTCACCTTCGCGCCGACGTCAACGCCATAGTCTTTAAGAAGCCCCATCTCCTTTTCCCAATTGTCATCTTCAAAGTCGATAAAGAACGTGCGCAAAATCGAGTCGTCATAAAGCGATTTGTCCGGGAAGGACTCGACTTCAGTTTTTGCCATCTTGCGACCAGGTGTATTGACAACCGCCGCTCTTCCCGGAGGCCCTCCGCGTCTTCCGCCCGGTCCACCTCTGCGACCGCGAGGTCCCCGCCGTGCCTGGGCAGGGTTTTTAGCGAGGTCTTCAATCGCAGCTGAGCGTTCCGATGCTTCCAGTCGACCGTTCTTGTTTGTGTCGAAATCTGCGATTAAATCACGTTGTTGGGGCCCACCTCGACCGCTAGGGCCTTGTTGAGCACGATTTCCTGGGCCTTCTGGGCCTTGTCCAATCACCTGAGCTATCAAGGCAATTAAAAGGCACAAAGAAAGAGCGACTGCAGTCCTAAACATAAAACTCTTCAATTTAGATTTCGATTTAGAGGGATAACCAATCATCTTGCTCGTTGGGATAGACACGCAATATCAATCAAACATCTACCGAGATTTTTGAAAATTTTGAAAACTTTTGTTTGTCGGAGGAATCTCACTAAATGAGAATTATGGAAAACGCTGCCAACCGTTGAGCCACAGAGTAAATGGCACCATTCCTCCTTAATGACAGGTCAGACCAAGCGGATTTTTGCCGCGATCGGCTACTCATTAACGGTCACTTCGCTTTTTAATTAAAGAAGGTTCTACACATCGACAAGAGCCAGAAAACCGAGATACGCGATAAGCCCGCGTCGAAGCCAACAAACTTCAACACAAAGTTTACTTCTGGTCAGTTCGATTGTCCTGTAACCAGTCTGCCATTCTCGCGGGCCAGTCTTGTATGGATTTTCTTTTGGAACGGTTGCCCATGTTAAAGCCATGCCCCCCTTTGCGATACAGGTGCAGCTCGACGGGGACCTTGGCATGACGAAACTTGTCCAGCAGACTCACGACCACCCTTGAAGCCCCATCATCGTTAGCAACAAGCAAAAATGCCGGTGGGGCGTCGGCCGGAATCGCTGGAGGAATTCCAAGAGGACCGGGATAAACAAGTAACTGAAAATTTATCTTAGCGCTTGCACGATCAATTGAATCTTTCGCCTCAGGATCTCCAGCTGGATCAGCGTACGCCACCATCGAAACAACTTCGCCGCCAGCACTAAAACCAAGCATGCCAATCTTGTCCGCGTCAATTCCCCAATTTTCAGCATTGGCACGAACGTAACGCACCGCCCGCTGCCCGTCCTCCAAGGCATGCTTTTCGATTGAATAGGGTGAATCTTTTTCGCGTGCCAAACGATGCTTCAGCACGAAACAGGTAATCCCTTGATCACGCAGGTATTGGGCTGCTTCGATCCCCTCGGCGTTGAACACGAGCAACCGGTGTCCGCCACCGGGGACTATGATAATTGCTTCGCCGGTCGATTTCTTTGAATCGGGCAACAATGGAGTGAGAGTTGGATTATGAATATTCTTGACCCACCAGTCCTGCGCTTGCTCCGGTTCGTTTTTGCGTTCTTCGAAACCAGGTGCGCCTTTTTTCCAAAGCGGAAACTCTTCGATCGGAATGAGTCCTTGCTTCTCTCGTCGCTCACACAACACCTTTTGAACCGAGTAGAAAGCCGGCTTGCGAGTTAGTTGACGATCGAACAACAAAGGATGGTTCGCTCGCGTCCATGGAAAATGGTTTAGCCATGAATCGCCGTCGTGCAAATTCCAAAAGGTCACCCGTTCAATATTGTCAGCATGTTTGGCATAAATTCGAAATAACTTTCCATACTGCTGAGCCTGCCGTTTCAATACTTCCACCGAGCAGCCATCTTTATAGGGATCAAAAGTCTTGAGTTCCTCACGATGTCGATTTCCATCGGCCCACCACTTGCCCCGTTTGACCACATCGATGTCGACTTCAGAAATCACTACTTTGAGTCCAAGCTTCTTGATTTCAGTCAGAGTGAAATCAAGATCTTCAAAGGGAACTGCATCTAATTCATAATGCCCCTGGAGTCCAATCGCATGGATGGGTGCTTTTTGAGCTTTCAAATATTTGATCAAGCCGAATAAGTTCTCACGCTTTTCGGGGAGCTCGCATCGGTAGTCGTTGTATACCAAGAGTGCCGTTGGATCAGCCGCGTGAGCATATTCAAATGCCTTGACAATAAATTCGGGTCCACAAGCCGTTCGCCACCCTGATTCCCGCCACATTGAATCGCCGGATTCCAAGGCTTCGTTGACAACATCCCACTGGTCAACCTGATCGCCATAACGCCCCACTACCTTGTCAATATGATTCTTCATTCGCTTAAGCAATACCTCTTTAGATACCGCCTGATCGCCATCACTTAAGAACCATTCAGGTGTTCGATCATCTTTCGCCCAAACTAGACAATGCCCAACCACTCTCTGTCCGTTGACAGCTGCGGCCTCCATAAACCGGTCTGATTCTCCGAACTCGAATTGCCCCTCGGAGTTTTGAACCGCCGCTGGCTTGAGACAATTTTCGGGCGTCACAAAATTAAATTCTGCCTGTAAAAGTTGTTTCGCGTCGGGCGACTCCATAGCACGAGCCCCAAGTCCGACGCCAATGTCAAACATTCCGGCAGCCACTTTTTTCAGGGGAAGCTGCTGCCGCGGACTGTCATCGGCAACTCCCCAACCACCAACCCAAAAGCTTATTAAAACGACAGCAGCAAAAAACCAATTTGATTTAAAATTCAACGCAAGCCTCTTTTAGCGAAATTCTCAACTGTGGCTGACACAAAACTGAACTCGGCATCACATCGGCAATCACCAAGATTTGAATTCATAATAACCAATTCAGGTCGGGGAAACTGTCTACCGACGAATTGCCGCACTGAAGATCTTTT
>JAQWLH010000216.1 GCA_029247405.1 Mariniblastus sp. | reverse complement strand
CTCTTCGCTTCATGACATTGGCAAAGTTGGTATCCCAGATTCCATTCTCCTCAAGCCAGGAAGTTTAACCCGAGAAGAACGAGAAGTGATGGAACTTCACACTCTCATTGGTGGAGAGTGCCTTGAAGCAATCCAGTCTCGACTCGGGTACAACAACGCGTTCATGCACACGGCCCAACAAGTTGCCTACTACCACCACGAAAAGTGGAATGGAGAGGGCTACCCTCACGGCCTTAAGGATCATGAGATTCCACTGGTCGCGAGGATTGTCGCCGTCGCAGATGTTTATGACGCACTGACATCCAAACGTCCCTACAAAAAACCGCTGAGCCACTTCGAAAGCAAATCAATTATCCTCAGCGGATCGGGATCGCACTTCGATCCAGAAATTGTGAGCGTCTTCCTACGTCACGAGGATAAGTTCGAAGCGATTTCGCGAAGTCAACTCCAACTGACCGACGACGACGTACGAAGCCAATTTCAAGACTTGTGCGAACGGGCACAAGAGTCTGAGGATTTTACCGAGATGCTGCCCTCGCAAACGACTTTTAGTTGAAATGCGAAGCCCTGACGACGCCAACCCAACGCCGCTCACCCAAAAAGCATCCAATTTCTTCTAAAACTTTTCACTCATCTGCTTCAGAATCTCCGCTTTGCCCTCTCTCTTAATCCGGCTGAACTATCTCGTTCTCGGGGATGCAGTTTTTTTCGTCAACTAACGAACTTGAAAACTGCTCAACAAAGACTAAAACAATGGCCTGAGCGATGAATGCCCCTGTTTTAAAAAGTCTTACTCTCTGTCTAACGGTTCGTCCAAATGAATGATTTGCTTGCAAAAAGAATGCCAATCGTATTGCTTCTCACCATTGCCTTGGCTTGCGTCACCAGTGCTTCGGGGTTTGACGATTGGCCCCAATGGCGAGGCCCCAACCGGAACGACATTTCATCTGAAACGGGGTTGCTTAAAACATGGCCAGCGGATGGCCCTGAACAGTTATGGGTGAATCAAGAGGCGGGGCTAGGTTATTCGGGGTTCGCTATTGTCGGCGACCAACTCTTCACGATGGGGCTGGAAGACAACAAAGAATTTGCGCTATGCCTCAACGCCGAAGATGGAACCGAGATTTGGCGAAAAACCATCGGCACCAAATTTCGTAATGCGTGGGGCGATGGCCCACGAAGCACTCCCAGCGTTGACGGAGAAAATGTCTACTTCATGGCTGCCAGCGGCGAACTGAGCTGCTTGCAAAAGGCGGACGGAAAAAAGATTTGGTCCGTTAAAATGTCAGATTTCGGAGGACGGGTTCCCAATTGGGGATATTCAGAATCTCCACTTGTCGACGGCGGCAAAGTCGTGTGCACCCCAGGCGGCAAAAAAGGGACAATGCTCGCCCTCGACAAAATATCAGGCAAAAAGATTTGGCAATCCAAACCGATCACCAAAATGCTTGAAAACGGAAATCAGTCAGGGCCAGCGGGCGCGCATTACTCTTCAATCGTTCCAGTTGAATTAAACATGCGACCAATTTATGTCCAACTAACGGTCCTTGCAGTTGTCGGCGTCGATGCTGAATCGGGCGAATTAATATGGCAATCAGACTGGCCAGGACGCACCGCTGTCATCCCATCTCCGATCGTGGATAAGGGTAAAGTCTATATCACCAGTGGCTACGGTGTTGGCTCCAAACTCGTAGATGTCGCTAACGAGCAAGCCAAAGATATCTGGAGCTCCAAAGTAATGCAGAATCATCATGGCGGCGTGATTCAAATTGGCGATTATTTTTATGGCTCAAGTTCAAAATCCTGGGTCTGTCAAAACAAAGATGATGGCGAACTTGCTTGGAGCGACCGAGCGATTCGCAAAGGTGCGGTGACTTATGCAGACGGCATGTTCATTCACGTCGAGGAAAGCGGTGGCAGAGTCCTACTGATCAAGGCAGATCACGAATCTCATTCGATCATCAGCTCGTTTAAAATCAGCCCGCAAACGAAACGGCGATCTTCGAGAGGCAAAATATGGGTACACCCGGTCGTTTCGGACGGCAAACTTTATGTCCGCGATCAAGAAATCATTCACTGTTACAACCTCAACGAAAAATAGTAATCGCCCGCATGAGTTCTATCGCGAAATGCTGACGCGCCCGGGCGGTGACCTATCCGTTTGCTGGTCGTCTTTTTACGTTGAAAATTCCTTGGGGCATCCCCACGCTACTTTTGATAATGTCACACCACGCTGCATCTCAACCGCATGCTATGCAGGTCGCGATCACGGACACTCACCCAACCCACCATTGAGTGTAAGAAACTCTACCGCAATCACTAAAACACAGAACAAATCCACACATCTTGTTCATCGCCAATCGCCCCGCGCCCGAAAACGGCCCTCAAAAGGCAGTATTTTGGGTTATGTAAATTCGAAGGCAAGACATGCAAAAGATTCTGATTGAAAAGCCGTACAAGTTCGTCCCCCCGTTTACTTGGCACTGGCCACAGCGATTGCTAACCAAATTTGGTAAATTCAAAGGCCTTTTACGCAAAAACCACGGCGTCGTCGCGCACGAATGCAGGAACGTCAACAGGCTTCGAGCATCGCTTGCTGCCAAACACGGCGTCATGCTCACCCCCAATCACCCCCGAACCGCTGACCCAATCGCGATGTACCATCTGTGTCAAGAAACACCGATGTCGATGTATTCGATGGCCAGTTGGCACCTTTTCAACCAGACGGCTTTCACTAGTTTTATGGTGCGTTTAATGGGGGCGTTCAGTGTCAACCGCGAGGGGTTGGATCGCAAAGCAGTCGATTACGCAATCAACGTTTTGGTCAATGCAGAGCGGCCCTTATTGATCTTTCCATCCGGAACGACCAGCCGAACAAATGACCAACTGATGGCATTCATGGAAGGGCCAGCATTTATCGCTCGCACCGCAGCCAAAAGAAAAGCCAAAGAAGGTGGCAAGGTCGTCACTCATCCGATCTGCATCAAATACTTTTACCAGGGTGACATCGAAAAAGTTGCCCAAGATGTTTTACAAAAAGTCGAAAAACAACTTACTTGGAAACCCGACTTGACGGTCCCGCTGATCGACCGGATTGTCAAAATTGGTGACGCCATGCTGACACTCAAGGAACTCGAGCATCATGTTCGTCTCCCGCACGGAACACCGCTGCGAGAACGTCAAACTCATATGGTCAATCACCTACTCGCGCCGCTCGAAGAAGAATGGCTGGGCGCTGTTGCGAAAGGCGGCATTCAGACTCGCGTCAAAAACTTGAGGATGAAGATCTTTCCAGAAATGAGCCGCAACGAAGTTACCCCAGAAGAAAAGCTTCGCCGTTGGAAACATCTCGAGAAAACCTATCTTGCCCAGCAAATTGACTGCTACCCAGAGAAATATGTTACCGAGCAAAGGTCAGTTGATCGAATTTTGGAGACGATCGAAAAATTCGAAGAGGATTTATTTGTCCATTGCCGGATCCACGGTAATCTTAAAGTCGTGCTCGATGTCGGCGAAGCGATCGAGGTGCCAACCAAACGAGACAGAAACGCTGAATCCGATCCGCTCATCACCGAGATCAGAACAAGCTTAAACTCAATGCTTCTCGAATTGCAAAAAGAATCTCGAATTTACGAAGGCAGGCAAGGCATCTATTGATCGCATCGCCACGGACCACCCTGCAGTCGCGCAAAGCCGTCATTGGATTCGTTCTTGCAACAAACGATTCGTCCTACTGGCTTGATGTAATCTTCAACACCAAAAGTCGGTGAACCATCCATCCCATGGAATCTGACACCCGCTGGCCGATTTCCTTCAGAGATATCTCGCTTGGCTGCTTGAATCATCGTTCAACCGTTCCGACCAAGCACTTGGGCAGGAACTTGGCAAAGTCATAGATACCCGAAAACACCCCAAACTCTCGTCACGGATGAATCGAAGGTTGCTAGGCAGATGTCAAATATCGGATGATCAGCCTTGAATTACAGGTGAAAAACCGACGCTCTCAACGGTTAAACGCTTCGTCTTTACAGATTGTTGATGAGAGACAAGAAATTTGGCACGGCCCTATGTTCGAGTAAAAGTTTCTTGCTTGCTTCAACCTCCCACTCAGTTGTTATCGCTTTCTCATAGCGATCCACCGAGAGCTTCTGTCTCTGACATTGCCTCCCCACTAACAATCAACGTTTTTCAAAACTTGTTCCCTCAGCCTTGTCAAGATCAAACGCGCGAAAAACAGTTGCGGGATTGTGAGAACTTGGCCCGGTTGGCTGTTGGGCATTTTTGGTGACAGGCGTAGAATGTGTGGTTCGAAATTCATGACCAAACCCAAACGTCGCCTCAATGCCTGCTTCGGATATCGTTGTTAAAGGTGCTCGCGAACATAATCTTCGCGATGTCAGTCTTGTCCTTCCCCGCAACCAACTAATTTGCCTCACGGGTGTTAGCGGTAGCGGTAAAAGCTCTTTCGCGTTCGACACCGTCTTTGCGGAAGGCCAACGTCGGTACGTTGAAAGCTTGTCGAGTTTTGCACGCCAATTCCTTGGCCAAATGCCCAAGCCCGATGTTGATTTGATTTCGGGACTCAGTCCATCGATCTCCATCTCCCAAAAGTCCTCGGGGAACAACCCGCGAAGTACCGTCGGAACAATCACAGAGATCTACGACTTTTTGCGGATCCTGTATGCACGAGTCGGGCAGGGCTATTGCCCCAAGTGCGATCAGCCCATTGCCGCTCAAACACGCGATCAAATCATCGGGAGCATTTTACAGCTGGAAAAAGGAACCCAGTTCAATGTGCTTGCTCCAGTTGTTCGCCAACAAAAAGGCGAGCATCGTGACTTGTTTACCGGGTTGTTGAAGAAGGGGTTTGTTCGTGCCCGCGTTGACGGTGAAACTGTCTCACTTGGATCAGAAATTAATCTGGATCGCTCCAAACGGCACAATATCGAAGTCGTCATTGATCGAATTACCGCGAAAGAGGGCATTCGCGCACGCCTGTCCGAAACCGTCGAATCGGCGCTCAAAATCGGTAAAGGCACGTTGATTGTCGCCCTCGATAACGATGATGATTCAGCCAAGCCGACCAATCCAGAAGCCAATCTTCCAGCTGCGATAGAGGATGAGCTCCAAGCAAAAACCAAAACGAAGCGCAAATCGCGTGCCAAACGATCATTTGCCGCCGAAGGGGACCGCGTCTACTCAGCGGACTACGCTTGTGCTGCCTGTGCGATCAGTTTTTCTCCGCCGACGCCCCAGATGTTCAGCTTCAACAGTCCACAGGGGATGTGCCCCGGTTGCGATGGTCTTGGAGACGTCTTCACCTTTGAGCGTGATTTGTTGGTATCGGGCAGCGTCAAATCTTTCCAGCAAGGTTGCTTTGATCTGCTGGGGAAATGGAAAGATCTCGGCCGCTGGAAAAAACATATTTACCAAGGAGTTGCCGACACCTACGAAAGGGAGCATGAACTTGAAAAAGGCACCATGCTCGAAACAGCTTGGGAAGATTTAACTGAAGAGCAACAAGACGTTTGGCTTTACGGGACCGGCGATCTTAACATTACGTTTACGTGGCGGGGTGGAAGCTCGCCTATGAAGTATGGCGGTAAATTCGCAGGCATTGTTTCCGAGCTTGACGAAAAATACCGCAACACGAACGGCGCCTCGAGAATTCGAAAACTCGAAGAATACATGGCTGAAGTTAGTTGTATCGAATGTGAAGGCGATCGACTCAACGAGCAAGCTCGGCATTTCCGTCTCGCGACATCCAGTGAGAGATTCGCCGAGAACCCCAGCCTGTCTTTGCCTCAAGTTTGTGACCTGTCAATTGCTGATGCCCACGAGTTTTTCAGCGGATTGATTCTCGACGACATAAAACAACTGGTCGCGACAGAGCCTTTGAAAGAAATCCGAAACCGCCTCGGTTTTCTCCTCAACGTAGGTCTGGATTACTTGATGCTGAATCGAACAGCTCCAACGCTTTCCGGCGGCGAAAGCCAGCGAATCCGCCTCGCTGGCCAGATTGGTGCCGGCTTGGTAGGCGTGCTATACATTCTCGACGAACCCTCAATCGGACTCCACTCGCGAGACAATGACCGCTTGGTCGAAACGCTGCAACACCTTCGAGATCTGGGAAATACGGTCGTAGTTGTTGAGCACGATGAGGACACCATGCGTGCCGCAGACTACCTGATTGACTTCGGTCCAGGACCCGGTGTCCGAGGGGGTGAAGTAGTCGTCGAAGGTCACCCGTCGGAAATAATCAAATCAAAGAAGAGCCTTACGGCACGGTATCTTTCGGGTGATCTTGAAATCAAAATCCCTGAAACCCGACGTGAGTTCGACACGGATCGTGTTTTCAGGATCAAAGGCGCCCGTCACAACAACTTGAAAAACATCGACGTTGAAATCCCGCTCGGTAAATTCGTTTGCGTGACCGGGGTTAGTGGCAGTGGGAAAAGTTCTCTGGTAAATGACATCGTCAAAGAAGAACTTCGTGAAATCCTCAACGGTGGAATCAGTGAAGCCGGCGAATTTGATGAGCTCCAAAATGTCGATTTGATGGACAAAATGATCGCAATCGACCAATCACCTATTGGTCGAACCCCACGGTCAAATCCTGGAACCTACATCAAACTATTCGACGAAATCCGCAAACTCTACACCCAACTCCCAGAAGCAAAAACTCGTGGCTACCCGCCGGGCCGATTCAGTTTTAACGTCAAAGGGGGACGTTGTGAGGCGTGCGAGGGAAACGGCTCAAACAAACTTGAAATGGATTTTTTAGCCGATGTCTGGGTCACTTGCCCCGTCTGTAATGGTGAGCGGTTCAATCGAGAAACATTACAGGTCAAGTTTCGCGGCAAATCCATTGCCGACGTGTTGAACATGGACATTCAGGAAGCCATGACTTTCTTTGAAAACATCCCCAAAGTTTTCAGCAAACTGCAAACGTTGCACGCCGTTGGTCTGGACTATTTGAAGATTGGTCAACCCTCTCCGACGCTTTCCGGTGGTGAAGCCCAGCGAATTAAACTGGCGCGTGAATTAGTCAAACGCAGCACGGGAAAAACGCTTTACCTGCTTGACGAACCAACAACCGGCCTGCACTTCGCCGACATTTCGATGTTGCTCAAGGTGCTACAAAATTTTGTCGACGCCGGCAACACGGTCTTGGTTGTGGAGCATAATTTGGACGTAATCAAGACGGCAGACTGGATCATTGACATTGGCCCAGAAGGTGGATCAGGTGGTGGACTAGTTGTGTGCGCCGGCACGCCTGAAACGGTCGCTCAATGCGACGAGTCTTACACCGGTCGAGCCCTCAAGAAAGCCCTCGCTGCCAAGCCTGAGATCATCAAACCTCAGAACAAAAAGAACAAGCAACCGGTCCAAGCAACTGAAATCAAAGTTCGCGGCGCCGAACAACATAGCCTGCGCTCAATCGATGTTGATATTGCTCGTGACAAAATGACTGTTTTCTGCGGTCCCAGCGGCAGTGGCAAAAGCTCTTTGGCCATGGATACAATTTACGCCGAAGGGCAACGACGGTATGTGGAAAGCCTGAGTTCATACGCCCGCCAATTTGTCAATCAACTTGAAAAGCCAAAAGTGGAGCACATCGAGGGTCTCTCGCCCGCGATTGCGATCGAACAAAAAAACCTCGGCTCGACACCGCGTAGTACCGTCGGCACCGTGACCGAAGTCTACGACTATCTGCGCATCCTGATGGCACGCTTAGGCACGCCTTATTGCCCCGATTGCGACTTGGCGATCGGCACACAAACCAGTGACAACATTGTCGACAAGCTCTTAAATTACGAAGAGGGGACGCGGTTGCTATTAATGGCACCAATCTCACTCGACACCAACCAGACCTACGAACAACTCTGGGAAGAAATCCGCACCAACGGTTACATCCGTGTTCGCGTTGACAACGTGACCTATGGGATCGACGAAGTGCCTCTCATCAACCGTCGTTCTCGACACTTAATTGAAATTGTGATCGACCGCTTGGTCATCAAGCAGGCTTCGCGTTCACGCATCGCCGACTCAGTGGAATCGGCCTTGGCAATCGGGAAGGGCATCATCCATGTCGCCGAGACCAATGAGAAAATCCCGGAACAGCATTGGCGAACCGTTAAACATAGCCAGCATCTTTCCTGCTCATGCTGCGGAAGAAGTTTCGACGCGCTCACGCCTCACAACTACTCCTTCAACAGCAAACTTGGCTGGTGCCCGGATTGTGAGGGCATCGGCGTGCAAACGGGGGCTGATCCAGCAGCGATCATGAACGACGCCGAACTTTCGCTCGCTGACGGAGCCATTTCGCTGTGGCCAAATATCAATTCCAACATTTCCAAGGCGATGCTGGAGTCCTGGACCAATGGGACGGGAATACCAATCGACGTTCCGTTCAACCAATTGGAAGCACGCCATCGCCGCATGGTATTTTACGGCTCGGCAGACCGCTGGTTCTCCGTCACAAACAGCAAGGGCGAAACCAAGTTTTCGTTTCAATACAAAGGCGTCTATCCAACGATGGAAGAGGCGTCTCGTCTTTCGGCACAACTTCGCCAACGAATGCAGTCGCTGATCGGCGAGGTTGAATGTGGGTGTTGCGGCGGAAGTCGTCTTCGTGACGATGCCTCAGCCGTCCGTTTCCGTGACATGACGATTGATGGCATCTGCCGCCTTCCCCTCGGCTTGTTGACCAAGACTTTGAAGAAATGGAAGCTCGATCCGCGTGAAAAGAAAATTGCCGGTGAATTGATTCGTGAGATCAAAGGCCGAGTCGATTTTCTCAACGACGTTGGCTTGGAATACATCACCATCAATCGAACCGCTGCCTCGCTTTCCAACGGAGAGGCCCAGCGAATCCGACTGGCCAGCCAGTTGGGCAGCGGTCTGTGCGGTGTCCTATATGTGCTAGACGAACCAACAATCGGCCTGCACCCGCGCGACAACACACGATTACTGAAGGCATTGCATCGCCTTCGTGATCTTGGCAACACAATGATTGTGGTCGAGCATGACCGTGAGGTCATTGAAAACAGCGATGCTGTTTGTGATTTTGGACCCAAGGCGGGATCGGGTGGCGGAGAAATCGTAGCCAGCGGTTCTCCCGAAACCGTGGCGAAAAATAAAGGCTCGGTGACTGGGCCTTACCTGAGCCGTAAAAAAGCGATTCCGATTCCGTCCAACCGACGACCCGCTTTGTCTTTGGACCTTCCCAAACCAGCGAAAGCATCCAAGAAGAAAGCCACTCAAAAGAAAGTTACGAAGAAAAAGTCAGCCAAAAAGCCAGCCGCCCCGATGCAGTTGGCGACAACGCTGGACGTCGTTGGCGCTCGCCATAACAACTTGAAAGATATCGAAGTCAAGTTTCCACTTGAAACGTTGAGTGTCGTCACCGGACCAAGTGGATGTGGGAAGAGTTCGCTGGTCAACGACATCTTATTCAAGGCCCTTTCCCGTCGCCTTCATCGTTCAACACAGACCCCCGGCGCCCACAAAGGGATTCGTGGAATTGAGCATATCAACAAAGTCATTCGTGTTGACCAAACTCCGCTTGGTAACTCGCCGTCTTCCAACCCGGCGACCTACACGGGTGCCTTTGATGCAATTCGAGAGTTATTTGCACACCTACCGGATTCAAAAATCCGTGGCTATACCGCGCGGCGATTCAGCTTCAATGTCCCCGGGGGTCGGTGCGAGGAGTGTTTTGGAAACGGACACATCTGTATCGAGATGCACTTCCTTCCTGATGTTTGGGTCCCCTGCGAAACCTGTAAAGGCCAACGCTACAACAGTGAAACGTTAGCAGTCCGATACAACGGAAAATCCATCGATGACGTGCTAAAAATGTCGTGTGGAGAAGCGGTTAAATTGTTTCACAATATCCCCAAGATTCGCCGCATTCTGCAAACGCTTTGCGACGTGGGACTCGACTATGTAACGCTTGGGCAGAGTGCACCAACGCTTTCAGGAGGTGAAGCACAGCGAGTAAAATTATCTGCAGAGCTGGCGAGACCAGACACCGGCCGAACGATGTACCTGCTGGATGAGCCAACTACAGGCCTCCACTTTGACGATCTCCAAAAGTTATTGGATGTAATTCAAAGGTTGATTGATGTGGGAAACACGGTCGTTCTGATTGAACATAACCTTGACATGATTAAAGCCGCGGACTGGGTGATTGATTTGGGCCCCGAGGCGGGTGCCGGGGGCGGGCAGATCGTCACCCAAGGTACGCCAGAAATGGTCGTCGAGTATGCCAAGGAAGCCTTGGCTGCGGCCTCCAAAACCGGAAAAAGCAAAGCTGGAATGCCACGCAGTTGGACCGGTGAGGCCATGATCGAAGTACTCGAGTCAGATCCCTACAAGGAACGTAAGGTTTACGATCCGGCGAAAGACGATCGCTGGAAAAAAGGGGATATGGATATCGAAGACGTTGGAGCAGCCGCCAAGATGCCGTGGGAAGCCGACGGGCGACTATGGCATTCCAAAGATCGAGTAGGGCGGGGGGGTGAAACAGTTCACTGGGACGGTGAAATCTTGACCAAAGTGGTCGACTACATTCAACAGCACCAAGGCTTAAGTGAAACCAACTGGAACGAACGGTCAGTTGTCGAAATCAACGGAACCAAGAAAAGCCAAGGCTCGTTTTTCCACGCTTTGACGGGTGATCCGTGGTTTTTAAAGATGAAATTCCGTGTCCGACCCAAGACCTTCAAGCGTGATGAATTAGTCCAGCAAATCCCGCTGCTCCGTCCGAATGACCTCGAAGACATTCCAGTTTATGGTAATACACCGAGGGTCAAGCTGACCAACACCAAGGGCTCTTGGCAAGAAATCGAAATCCGTGCCAATAACATGGCCGAAATAGACATTCCTGGTTTTTGGGAATTCCTTGACGATGCACTCGACAGCTTCCGCAACAAGCCGGAGCAAAATAAAGCCAAGGTCGAGGACGAGTCCCCTTGGGCAAAGCTGGGTTCAAAATGGCATCTAATGCGAAAAGGGTTTACGCCCGGGCAGAAGATCAAGTGGCAACCGGAAGTCCTCGAAATGCTCCAAGAGGTCATCCAAAAAGCAGCTCCCGACAGTCAATTCCTGTGGAACAACAAGCAAGTTGTTCACGTCTACTTGCCTCAGCAAAAACACCCTTGGGTCAGTATTCAAACTAAAAAACCGGATGGAGTTTGGCTTGAGGTTGCCGGTCCTAAAGACAGTGTGGAAGTAGGTCGCGTCGCTGACATTGGCGAAGCTCCAACGGTAACGACCAAAGATGATCTGGACCTGCTCCGAATGAGTTTTATCGACGTCGAACAGGTCGGCCAAAAGCTAGAGAATTTTTTGAGTGAACACGCAAAATCTTTACCTGCTTGAGTCCCCTGATTGACCCCCGCAATTCACTGAATCCCTAACCTCGACATCGGTTCCATCAATCTTAGACCGCTCGTGCGGCACCTTTGATTAAACCTTTAAATCCCAGTCTTACACCAATCCAGCTAGACTTATGTCAAATTCAATCGTCGCACAAATCCCAAAAAACTTATTGTTTCGATACCGCATTGGTTGCAAAAAGTTTGATTCTAAACCGAGCAGTGACTTCGAGCTTTCTGACGAATACCTGTTACCAAATTTTGGTGCATTCGAAGGCCAATTTCAGTTTGCCGATCTGCGAGTTGGATGGAGTGAAAAGGGACTTTTCATTTCATCGGAGATAACCAAAAAAGAGCAATCGCTCTGGTGCCGCGAATCACAAATCCTTGATAGCGATGGAATTCAAGTCTGGATCGACACACGCGACACTCACAACGTGCACCGCGCATCAAAATTCTGTCATTGGATTGCTCTACTCCCGGTCGGTGGAGGAATCGACGGCAAAAAGCCAATCGCCAGCATGTTAAAGATCAATCGCAGCAAAGATGATTCACCAACGATCAATCGTCATAAGATTGACATCGCCTCGAAAATCAACAAAACAGGCTACAAGATCTCAGCCTTTATATCAGGAAAGGCATTAAACGGATGGAACACCAACGACCACCGTATGCTTGGTTTTAACTTCACCGTTGTCGACCGTGAACTCGGGAGGCAGACTCTTGCGATCGGCCCCGAGTTACCCATTTCAGAAGACCCCAGTCTTTGGCAAACGATCGAATTAAATGACTAGCCAACTTCCCCACGGCGTTTCAGATTGCCGCTGCGTTTAGGTGTCGTCGAGTGGTTTTGCTCATCCTAAAAGGATTAAAGCGAAGTAAAGTCAGAATCCCCCTAAGGCGTCCACCCGCTGCCAGAATTGGCCTTTTCACTCCGTTGCGTTAATCCTCAATCCTTGAACAATCACCCTGAAACTCGATCATAAGAATCCCCAAAGCGCCCTACTCACGTGCCTAACTGACGAGTTGGGTCGGCATAATTCACACGGTAAATGCCTGCCGAACAAAATCACCATCGGTTTGTCCTTACCAATTAGTTATAATTTAGAGGTGTTGAAGCATCGGCTTTTTAAGCGAATTCGGAGCTTCGACCAATTTCAGCCCCTGTCTCAGGTGCGATGTAAAAAAAGCCATCGCTTATTGGATGACCGAAGCGACCATTTCATCTGTCGAACCCAATTTTATCCTCCCGCTTTTTGGTGCCAAAGATCAGCATCTTCGGCGTCTTCGAGAAAAGTTCAACGTCAACATCACCCACCGCGATGGGCAAGTCCGCGTCTCAGGCGACAGTGATGAAGCGGTTGCTTTGGCAACGGACGCCATCGAGCAGTTAACGGAGATTGTGCGACGCAAAGGCAATTTAACTCCAGAGCTGTTTAATGAAACCATTGCGAGGGTCACCGGAGAGTCAGCCCCCCGAAAATCGGTTGAATCTATCGAGACGCTTCAGGTGGGTCGAGAGATCCGTCCGCGAACGCCTGGTCAAGCGAATTATGTCGAAGCGATGCGTCAGAACGATTTGATATTTGGAGTCGGTCCTGCTGGTTCAGGCAAAACCTATTTGGCGGTTGCCATGGCAGTCGAAGCGTTAAAAAACCAACGGGTTCGCCGAATCGTCTTGGTCCGTCCTGCAGTTGAAGCCGGCGAAAGTCTTGGTTTTCTTCCGGGCGACTTGCAAGCAAAAATCAACCCCTATTTGCGACCGTTGCTGGATGCAATTCATGAGATGATTGGTTACGATCAATCGCAACAACTGATTCAGCGCGACGTAATCGAGGTGTGTCCACTGGCGTATATGCGAGGACGCACGCTCAACGAGGCCTTTATCATCCTCGACGAGGCCCAAAACACAACTATTTCGCAAATGAAAATGTTCTTGACCCGTATGGGCAACAGCTCAAAGATTGTAGTATCTGGAGATCACACTCAGATCGATTTACCTCGCGGAACTCAAAGTGGACTCATTGACGCTTTGGGACGACTGCCGAACATCGAAGGGGTCGCAGTGGCTAACTTGACCGCTGCCGATATTGTTCGCCACCGTTTGGTCACGGACATTGTTCGTGCCTACGATGCCGGTGGTCAAAAGTAACCAACGAGTTTCAAACGAGACCCACGAACCAACATGTCAAACGCCTCGTCGAACCGAAGTCGTTGGATGCTTCCAGCGCCCAAAGGCTCTTTTCAACAGATTGTAGAATTCCTTCGTCGCGGTGACGTTTGGGCAAGAATCGGCTTATGCGCCTTAACCACTTTGATCCTTTACGTGGTGATGTTTGGTTGGGATCCGCCTTTTGCTTACCGCGTTCGCCAAGCACCGCTGCGAGATCTTCATGCGCACACGTCTTTCATGTATACCGACTTGAAAAAGACGGATGAGAAACGTGAGCGAGAGCGACGAAACTTTCGCTGCTTTTACGAGAACGATCCCCAGCCATTGGATCAATTGCGACAAGCTCTCTTGAAGGACTTGTTTGAAATCAAGCTTATGACTTTCGCCGAAGTCCAGGAAAAAGAGACGAATGTCTGGTCCAAATTTTTCCCATCAACCGCCAACGACACTCCCGGCACGGCAGCCGATGAAGAATCGTTCAATCTGTTTCGAGAGGCAATCGCCGCGGACGAAAAACTTGCAAACATCCGTACGGCAGTTGAAGAAGCATTCTTAAATTTTGACAAATATGGGTTGCTTGACAATTTGAAACATGAAATCGGCCAAGGCAACATGGAGGAGATCGAAGTTTACCGAAAAGGAAACTTTGAAACTCGATATACCGTCGATGTTTCCGATGTTCGCATTGGGGAGATCGCGGATGAACTGCACGAACAGTTGATTGAGAAACTAGGCACCAAATCAGAAATCATCACTGGCAGTGAATTGGTCGCTCAAAGAATTTTCGATTGGCTGAAACCACAACTGCCGTCGACACTGACACTGGATGAACAAAAGTCCAAGGCAGGTGTCGATCTAGTGATCAACAATCTGACACCCGAAGAGACGCGAATTGAGCCTGGAGAACCTCTTGAACAGTTGGATTACGATCGGCGTGGCATCAAAGCCGGGATCCCCCTCGAAGATGAAGACATCAAACTATTGCGAGCCGAACATGCGGAACTCATCGCGACCGAGACCCTGAGCACCAAGCTCTTACGATCCTTCATGTTCTTTGGATTATTTACAGCCGTTTTTTCAATGGTTTGCCAATATCTATTTTATCGCGATCGACATTTACTTGATGATTTAAAGCAGTTTTCAATTCTACTTGGACTCTTGCTTTTCACGCTGACGGTCGCTTGGCTGGTTTCCATGAGCGTCGAATGGAGATCCGAGATCATTCCTATCACGATTTTCTCGATGACGATCGCGATTGCCTACCACATGGAACTCGCCTTGATGTTGGGCGCTTTGGTTTCACTCGCATTCACAGTAGCCCATGGATTTGGTTTGGGCGAATTGATTATTTTGACGACTGCCTCCTCTTCAGCCGCCCTTATGTGCCGAACCATTCGCAGTCGGACCAAGCTCGTCAACGTCGGAATTATTGTTGCCGTGATTGTATTCCCGACAGCAATTGGTGCCCATTACTTGCTAGGCCAACCACTGAGCTGGCCGTTGGTAACCGACGCATTATGGTTTTCCGGAGGTGCAGGTATTGCAGGCTTGGTGATGACTGCCCTGCTCCCATTTCTTGAACGTTGGTTCGACATTCAAACTGACATCAGTTTGCTAGAATTAAGTGATGCAAACCACCCTCTACTCAAAGAGCTCGTCCAAAGAGCTCCCGGCACGTACAACCACAGCATCAACGTTGCCTCGATGAGTGAAGCCGCAGCCGAGGCGATTGGTGCGAACGGCCTACTCTGTCGGGTGGGTGCGTATTTCCACGATGTTGGCAAGCTGCGGAAACCGGAGTACTTCATTGAAAACCAAG
The DNA here is from genome assembly GCA_029247405.1 of Mariniblastus sp. Lineage (GTDB taxonomy): Bacteria > Planctomycetota > Planctomycetia > Pirellulales > Pirellulaceae > Mariniblastus. The sequence goes on along the minus strand of JAQWLH010000216.1, from coordinate 17,767 downwards.
GCGGTGGACGAAACAAGCACGACGATCTGGTGCCCACAATGAGCACTCTGGTCATCATAGCTCATGTTAAGGATGGGATTGAAATCGCCAAAACCCATCGACTCCCCCAACGAATTATCGACATGATTGAGCAGCACCATGGAACAACATTGGTCGAGTACTTTTTTAATAGAGCGACCAAGCAGCAGGAAGAACAGAGCAAAGAAGACAACGGCACCCCACCGGTGGACGAAGCTGATTTCCGCTATCCCGGCCCTAAGCCACAAACCCCCGAAGCTGCGGTAATGATGTTGGCCGATGCCGTTGAAAGTGCCTGTCGTGCCCTCCGTGAACCGGCTCCAGCGAGAATTGAAAGCCTTGTTCAAGAAATCACAAAAAAGAAATTTGATGATGGACAATTCGACGAGTGTAATATCACCATTCAAGAGCTTTTTACAATTCAAGAATCTTTGATAAAATCTCTTAACGCGATGTATCATGCTCGCGTAAAATACCCAGAACACCAATCGGCGTAGTTGCCGACTGCCCCAAGACTTTTTGCCCCGAGCAAACTTGCCTCACCCTGATCACAAAATCGAAATTGCTGACGAACAATCTTTACCGATTGATTCCGATCCTCTCATCACCGTGGTTCACCAGATCCTGAAAGACCATGCGATATCCAAATCGGAAATCAGTATTGCAATCGTAGATGACCCAACGATTCGAAGTTTCAACAAGCAATACCTGGAGCATGATTACGAAACTGACGTCATTAGTTTTGTACTCGACCGAGACGAAAACATCGGCTCCCTTAGCGGGCAACTCATTGTCAGCACCGACACCGCGGCCCGCATGGCTCACGAAGTCGGCGGGACTGCCGAGGACGAACTCCTGCTCTACGTTGTCCATGGGACTCTGCATTTGGTGGGGTACGATGACAAACATGAATCTGACGCACAAGAAATGCGGGACGCAGAAAAAAGATATCTTCAATCAATGGGCATCGAGCATCGTTGGAAAGATTTCGAATCGGATTCCGGTTTGAATGAACGTGAGGGCTCCTGATGGCACCCACGCTTTTCTGGCTGATGATTCTTGCGTATTTACTGACGACTTTTTGCGCGACCGCATCAGTCGTGCTCAATGAAATCCAATGGCACGAACTCGAAGAGTACTGCAAACAAAAAAAACAGCCCCAGCTTTTTGGAAGAATTTTCGATCTTCGAGACCAACTTGCTCTTGGTGCGGGTATCCTTCAGGCGATCGCTACCGCTGTCGCCGTGGTTTCAATGACAGCTTGGTTAATCGGTGCCCAAGCGGCAATCGAAACCGACCCATTGGTCATCATTTCTCTAATGGCACTCGTGGCGTTTTGTCTGGTCTTTTCGATTAGCTGGATTCCCTGGTCCGTTACTCGTATCGGAGCAGTTCAATTCCTTTTCCGGACTTGGCGGTGGTGGTGGGTCGTCTCGTCGCTGGCCTGGCCGCTGATGGTCGGCGGGCGGTTTGTTTCCTTGATCTTTGCGAGAGCCAGTGGGCAAGACGAAGACGAAGATGATGAAGAAGAGGCATTCGAAGACGAAATCCTCTCCATGGTTTCGGAGGCCGAACACGACGGATTTCTTGAGCCTGACACTCGTGACATGATCGAAGGAGTCATGGAGCTTGATGATAACGATGTTGCGGCGGTGATGACGCACCGTTCAAGAGTTGATGCCTTGGAAGAATCAACCGATTGGGAAGAGATGGTGACATTTGTCGTCAAATCGGGCCGGACGAGAATCCCGGTTTTCAAGGAGACCATCGACAACATTGTTGGATTGCTTTACGCCAAAGATCTTTTGCGAGAATCATTGAGAAGCGAAAGCAAACGTCGGGGGCTTCGCAAGCTACTCCGAGATCCGATGTTTGTCCCCGAAACGACATTGCTTGATGAAATGTTGAGCAAGTTTCTGCATGTGCGGACCCACATGGCCATCGTTCGCGACGAGTACGGCGGACTCGCAGGCGTTGTCACGATCGAGGACATTCTGGAAGAAATTGTCGGGGAAATCGTTGACGAAACCGACAAAGACCAAAGCGAAGACATCATGATTCTCAACCCGGAACAGGCTGATGTTCTTGGTACGGTTCACATCGCTCGGTTAAATGAGAAGCTAGGTCTTGAATTACCCGATGATGATCAATTCGATACCGTATCCGGCTTGATCATGCATCAGTTGAACGAAATCCCCCGCTCGGGTCATGAGCTGATCATTGGGCGTGTCCAATTCAACATACAAGAAGCCAATCGAAGACAAATAAAATCAGTCCGTGTGACTTTACTCGATGAAGAATTAGAATCTTAACGGAAGATCCGGCAACGCTTGAGCAAGTGCCTCGCTTCACATAAAACCCGATCAGCCAATCGAAATCTTGGCAGTCAATGTGACGACTGCCACGGCGGAACCGCTTAAACGTTTTGGCCCTGTTGTTTCCGATTTCGGTTACGTACAATCACGGCTCTAAAACAATCTCTTTTTATTGAGAAACGCTTGCGGATATGACTGTGCAACAACAATTCTCGACCGTCCGAACAGAAATTTGCGGCCACTCCATTCAAGAGCTGGCGACCAAGTTTGGCACTCCAACTTATGTTTACGATGCTCAAATCATCCGCGACCGCATTGAGCAGCTCCGCCAATTCGACGTCATTCGATTTGCGCAAAAAGCGAATTCAAATATCGCGATTCTAGATCTCATGCGAAAAAACGGGGTGCTCGTTGATGCGGTGAGCGCTGGCGAGGTATTTCGTGCAAAAACTGCCGGATACGAATACAACGGCCAACCTGACCCAATCGTCTACACCGCTGACATCTTCGATCGTGAAGCTTTAGAGTTGGTTGTAGACAAAAATCTGCATGTCAATTGTGGCTCACCCGACATGATTGAGCAGCTCGGGCAAAAGGCACCCGGGCGAAGCATTACCCTTCGCATCAACCCAGGTTTTGGACATGGGCACAGTGCAAAAACAAACACGGGGGGCGAATCGTCAAAACACGGCATTTGGCATGAACAGCTTGAAAATTGCGTCGAACTCGCAGCAAAACACGAGCTTTCAGTCACGGGGCTCCACATGCACATTGGCTCTGGTACAGATTTTGAACACTTGTCTCAAGTCTGTGAGTCGATGAAAGAAACGGCTCGGCGTGTTGGCTCGTCAATCACGACGATCAGTGCCGGCGGTGGTTTACCAACTCCTTATCGAGACACCGACACTGGACTCGATGTCGACCGGTATTACCAGCTTTGGGACAAGACACGAAAGGAACTCGAGGCCGAATTTGGTCATTCGATTAGTTTAGAAATTGAACCCGGCCGATTCCTGGTCGCCGAATGCGGTTTCCTGATCACTGAAATTCGTGCCATCAAATCGATGGGGGCAAACCAGTTTTACCTCGTTGATGCGGGCTTCAACAATCTGGCCCGCCCGATTTTATACGGCGCCTACCATCCGATGTCAGTCGCTTTTGCAGGTGACGCATCCAGCGAGACCCAATCAGTCATTGTCGGTGGACCGCTTTGTGAATCAGGTGATATCTTCACTCAAGAAGAGGGGGGATTCGTATGCTCACGCGAGCTGCCAGGTGCCGCGGTCGGCGATCACCTGATCATTGAATGTGCAGGAGCCTATGGGTACGTGATGTCGTCTAATTACAATAGCAAGCCATTTGCAGCCGAGGTGCTGGTCGACGGATCTCAATTGCACCTAATTCGCAGACGACAATCTCCCAGCGATTTGATCGCTGGCGAGTCAATCCCCGGTTAATGCTTCCCAAGCACTGCCCGACAATTTCATTTCACATTTCTAGCGTGGTGTAGGTCAACTGAAGACTTGCACCCACGACCTAATAAGATGCGCTTCGAATCCATGATGTTGAAGAATGCAATGAATATTCAACAATCAAGCTGAGCACTCGCAACCATTCGCGAAGTAACCAAAGAGCCAGCTATTCCATCCTCAATTGCCTCCACAGCCCCGCTGACTATCACTTGTAAACGTCAATCATCATGCTGGCGGTTATACTTTTTCTAACCTCCCAAAATACATTTCGAGCAACCCCAAAGCTTCTTCCGATGTCAAAAGCTTGCTATCAAAATGAAGTGAGACTCGCATTGTTTTGTCAAACTTTGAGACCGAAAAATTCACTGCGGTCCCTCGGCGAATGGGGCCAACACAATCAAAATCTACAACTGGCAATGGGCTCCCAAGCGATGAATCACGAGCACCAGCACGGTGGCTCTTTCTTAACGGTTCGCCCAAATTGGTGAACACCGCTGTGCCGCGAGACTTTTCATCTTTTGCAGAACGCAGAAGAAGCGGCTCAAACACCGACATCACTCGCACGGCAATCAAAAACATCTTGTCGAGTTGCCAGCCGCGAATCACCTTGATTTCACGATCGATGCCACGATAAAAATCAGAGAGTTTCTTCGCATCTCGTTCACGCCTATCGATTTGCACAATCGTTGCCCGGTTGGTCGCAGGCATTCGACGATCCGATATATTACGAATGCTGATCGGCAATATAATTCGAAGCCAGTCATCTTCTGAATGACCACCCCGACTCGCTCTCCAGTCCGCAAGAGCGAGATATAATTGCCCCAGCATAACTGTATTGAGTGTCACTCGATTTGACCGGGCGTGCTGATTCAGTTTTACCAGTGTTTCCTGGCTCAACCAGCGTCCCATGATTGCTGGATGGCCCCCATGGTTTTTCGTTTCTGGAGAACGAGCAGGAATCAACTCTACGGTCTTGCGAAACGCAAACTTGGCGGCACCAAAAAGCGCGACGGGTTGTTTCCAAAGATGTTTTAAATACCGCCACGACAACAACCCAAGTTTGTTTCTGCTTTTGAGCAGATTAACATCATATCGGTGGAGCCCCGTGTCATAAGAACGCTTCGCAAGCAAATTGGCATAAATCATTTTCCACTCATTGACGACCATCACGGCGGCAGCGCCATCGCCAAGTGCGTGATGAACATACAGCCAAACTTCAGACACGTGGCCACCGTTCGTCTGCCCGTCATCTGACAGGCTTGGCGAGACGAAGACACTCAAGCAACTTCCGGTCGGGGAATGAGTAAGGTGCTCACGATAACGCCAAGTTGTCGGAGGTACTGAACTTTCTTGCCAATTGAAATGAGTTCCATTCCAGTCTTCAAAAGAGCTACTGGGTTCCGACGAGTCCGAGCCACCTCGTGGACCTTGCACCCAGTGCCATTGACCGTTAATCCGACATGGCTCGACATCGGAAAATGGCTGTCGCTGAATCGTCAGCTGCCATGCCTGCCGCGCGAGAACAGGATCAATTCTTTGATTGAACCGGATCCGAGTGAAAAGGACATTGGGATACTCATCGGTGGCATCTAGCCAGTGGAATTTCTCGATGCTCGTCATGCGCATCGGGAAAAGATCTGAGAATGATTGGTATTCAGATTCCATAAAAAAAGACGCCCGGTGACTTGATCACCGGGCGAATAAAACAATTCGTTTTAGTGTTGGACAATCAGTTCAAGCTCAATTGTCTTTGTTATCTTTCGCATCTTCTTTCTTGTCACCCTTTTTATCGTCTTCCGTCTCAAAACCCGATTCCGCTGGTTTGAAGTTCGGACGGGGACGTCTCGATTTTCCATTGGACATCTGTCGCGTACTTCCACCGCGATTTCCAACACCCGCTGGCTGACCGCCTAATGAAGGAGGAGCAAGCCCGCCAGGTCCATTGTCACGACCACCACGATCGTCGCCTGCTTTCTTGTCGTCCCCGGACTCAAAACCCGATTCCGCGGGCTTGAAGTTAGGACGCGGACGTCTCGATTTTCCATTGGACATCTGACGTGAGTTACCCCCACCAGCTGCGGGTGGAGTAGATCCACGGCCACCACGATCACCAACACCCGCTGGTGGTCCACCTCGGTTACCGCCTAACGAAGGGGGAGCGAGTCCGCCCGGACCATTGTTTTGGCCAAAATTAGTACTTCCTCGCTGGTTGTTGCTGGAAGCCATCGCCGACGGTTGCAATCGCTTAATTCGTATCTTCCGAAACCAGACTTCATTACCATGATCCTGAAAAGCAATATGCCCACTTATATTCTTAGCGAACTTCTCCCAACTATTAAACTTACTTTTGCCTAGTCTGGAATTCCAATCGTCACTACCAATTTCGGCTTCGACGATTCTCGTGCCATTGAGGTAATGGACGATCTTATTGCCATTAACAATGATCTTGGTGGTGTTCCAAATCCCGACTTTCCGAGCCCTCTTTTCAGACGGCGGATACATCGCATAGAGAGCCCCTGCGGAGGTCAGTTCATTTTTTCCATCGGCATGCTTGTCATTGTCAAGAACCTGATACTCTGGGCCCGAGAAATAGGGAGCGTTGTCGCCGAGCGAAACGCGGTACATGACCCCGCTATTGCCACCTGCTGAAATCTTCCAATCAAACTGAAGTTCGAAATTGTCGTATTCGTCGACAGTGACCATGTCACCACCGCCCGAACCGTCAAAGTGCACATTTTTGCCATCCATTTTCCAACCTGATGGAACGGCAGTTTGCTTGTATCCGCGGAAGCGACTGAGATCTTTATTTTCCAAAAGCTCTTCGAACTTGCCAATCTTATTTTCCGATTTATCGGTGCTCATGTCAGCACCTTGGATGCCCGGACGTGGACGTCTCGGCTTTCCTTGTCTTCCGCTACCTTGTTGAGTGCCGGCTCCTTGACCGCCCGGGTTTCCGATATCAGGCCTCGGGAGCTGTGGTATGGACTGGGCCTCGATGATTTCGACGAAACCAAGCTGCAACATCCCTGCACAGCAGAGTATCGCCAAAAAACGCGTGATCGAAAGCGGTGACATGCTCTTCTCCTGTGACTGTTTTATTCAAACAGATTATTTCGTACTCTGAACGACTGAAAAGAATCAATCGAGGAAAAAAAGGACAGGCGATACAACAAAGTGAATCGGTCTCCAAATTCTAGTGTGCAGCGCGTCTTATGTCGAATCCGAAAATGTGTCGTGTATTGATTTCAACCTGTATTTCCCGGCTATTCTGCATGATCCAATTGGTTTTTCACGAAACCCTGCCCAAGCCACCCATTCTTGGAGGCAGGCAACAAATCACAATCGCGAAAAATAGAGTTCAGTTACTAACTGGAAATGCTTAAAGGTCTACTAGTGCCTGAATATTGCCTCTTCGGGCATCACGCTCCGAAGACGCTTCGGCAGGATCGACCGGGTTCACATAAGACATAAACAGAGCTAGTAAAAAAGAGATGATTACAAACCCATAAAACCAATATCGTGGCCAGACTTGGGGCGACCGCCCATCGGCACTGACGCGCGTGCTTATTCCAACCGCCCAAAACGTCATTGTTGTTCCTAAGACGATCGCAATGATGTTGGTAAAAAACAAAAGTAACGCGTTACCCGCCAACAAAAAGTCCCCCATCATGAGGGCCAAACCAGATGTGGCAATGGGTGGAACCAGAGCGGCAGCAATCGCAACTCCCGGAAGCGCGGAAACCAAATTGGGGCGCCCCATTGCATAAGCGCCGGCTACCCCACTGGCTAATGCAACAACAAAGTCGAGCATGTTTGGCGCATCACGCTGTCGCATTTGCAAACTAATTTCAAGGTGTGGCGCAAACACATGAAGCAACAGCCCCACAAACGCGCCGATCAACAGAGCTACGGTAAAGCCGAAGGCAACTGATTTGAGCGCGCTGCGAATAAGTTTGGTATTGCCCTGCACCAGCGCAAATCCCATACCGACCAACGGTGTCATCAAGGGAGCCACCAGCATTGCCCCGATGACAACAGCCCCTGAATCCCTCGCCAGCCCCAACGCGGCAATCAAAGTCGAAAGCGAAATCAATGCCACAAAGTCAAAATCAAACTTTGAATTATCTTGAAGCCGATCTACCAATGAAACACGATGTTCACGATCAAGCTGCGGAACCTTACTTCGGACCAACGAACGAAATCGCCCCCAAACCCGATCGGTAAGCGGCACGGCAACTCGAGCGACCGAAACCGCGATCGAGCCACCTTCTTCTGACTGTCCGACTTCGCGCAAAATCATCCCGATTGTCTTGGCGTTTCGCGTTCCGACCAATACCAGATCGAATTCATCGAGTGGCAGTCGGTTGATTCCTTCGGTGAAAGAGTCCGCTAATTCGATGCGGTTCCCCAAAGTAATCGTTTTTTCAATTCGCCCCCGCTCAAGCTGTCGAAGGTGCTTTTCCGCGACTTGTCTTGCGACAACATCATCATCCGGTCGCACATAAAGGACGGTCACTTGGCTCTTTTCAGTTGCTTTGGCCAACCGACTGGCATGAGAAACAGCATACAGATCATCGGAACTGGTCTCGTCATGACTGGCCACCAGAATCCGGAGAGGAGAATTAAAACTAGGCGGATTCCCTCGGACCATCACAACTTGGCAAGGTGCAATTTTAAACAGCTTTTGGGCCCAGGCCATTTCATTTTCTGATGCCCCCTTGATTGGAACGTGCGCTGGGAGCACGAGCGTCTGAACATCGAGGCCCCCCAACTCTTCGACAAAAGCATCTTCTGGGTTGGGCGAAATCAGCTCGCGTGTTTCAATCGCAGTCCGATCCAGATCCGATGATTCAATTCCAGCTTTTATGTCCTGTTTGAGTACAACTTTCTCAGGATCCAGATTCTGCAAAACATCAAATACGGCTCCGAATAAAACGTTATCGCCCTGACTGGAAACTTCCAACGACTTCCAGGCACGCTTGCCTTTTGACTTACGAGGACAGATCACCAGTAATTCAGAATGCTCTGCGCAGGCAATTCGAACTCCCCATGAAATCAGACAGTTCGCATCCGATTCACTTGTCACAAAAACAGCAACAGTCATGTTTGATTTTCTTCTAAAGAGAATCCGAGTGATCTGGTCAAGAGGCGGATTCGAAAGCAGCCCACGGCCTCAACCTAACGATTGTAGCCAACCGCAAAAGAAAAACCACGCAGGCCGAAATCGCCATGCGAATCGACGGCCGAACCACCACCAATCCAAGTCGAATAGTTGCCTCCCAGACGCGCGTATACCGACCTTTTTTCGCCGATATTGTGCTTGTACTGGACACCAGAACTAAATTCAACGGAAGTGAGAAACTCATCGGAACCGACCGAACTGAAGTCTTTCGAGAGAGAATTGCTGATAAATTGATCCCGTCTTCCAAACAAAACCGAACCACCAACTGAGGTAACAAACTCCAACTTGGTGTGACCAAGTGGGCGGTAATACTCAAATGTAAACCTTGGTCCATAAGCTCGCATATCCGATCGTGAATTCAACGTCCCGAGCACGACACCTCCAGCATCGGTCAAGGTTGCATCTACATTTTGAAAAACACTGACATACTGCAATCCAAACCGCCCGTTAATTCTTGAAATAGGTAGCTGGACCTCTTTAAAAAACGAAACTCCAAATGTTTCAACATCTAGGGAGTGCTCGGCAGAAATCGTTTCTCCAGCATTGGTCGCCGCGATTCGACTGAACTGACCGGGGGCATCCAACGATGTTCTAAATTCGGCGGTTACTCCATTGGTTGCCGTGAAGGATGCCTGATTGGATGCCTCCTCGTATTGAAGGTATTCAAATTCAACACCCGGCCCGTAAGTCGACTCGAATCCCATCCGGATCAGTGGCGCGGCTTCGTGATCAAAATCAAAAGCAATCCTTTCCTCAAATGTTGCTGACGAGGTTAAAAAAGCAGTATTCCCCTGAAAGTGAGGGCGGGCCACCAGGATTCCAGCTGACCCAAAGTAACGGCCAGTTGCCAGAATTTCACGCATCGGCGGGTATTCGTTTTTCTTATTTTCGAACTCAAATTGTTCGCCATTGTCGGGTGCTTGATAGTGCCTCTGCATCGGCATTGAGTTACGATGCCCTGGATCCGGGCGGTAGGCCGCCCCCGGGCGAGAAGCTTGCTGAAACGTGGGCAAAGATGGTTGAGCAATTTCTCCGCTATTGGAGCCTGCCAGTTGGGGCTGCGGAATATTCGTCCGCGAAGAATGCTGAGGATTCTGAGACGAAGATTTTTTAGACAAAACTGATATTTGCGATTCGCTGTGAACAGCACCTTGATCATCTTGAGACAAAGGATACCGGTTCATTGGGTGCGATGGTTCGCTGAAAGCAGTGGATGCAGCCAGTTTTCCAGCTGCGGTGCTGCGTGAAGAGAAACTCGCCGGCATCAGTTGTGCCAACTTTTCTTTCCTCTTCTCTCTACCTTGAGGGGCGAGCACACTTACTTCGACTGGTTGAGTTTCCGCGTGCTCGTAATTCATTTCTTTTTGCGATCGAGACGAGCTCTCTTGCTTAGGTCGTGCTTCGGCAGCGACACTTGGAGACACCGGGTATCGCGTTAGGGGTGAAGTAGAATCGGTCGAAGAGTCCCAACGGCGAATCGCCGGAGCAATTTGAGCATCGTTTCGCGCGAACTTTGTATTGGAGAATGACGGAACAACCGTGCCATAAAGGTTAGATTTTAAACCATTGCCCGACACCACCGACCGTAGCTCTGGATCTTGCTGCCAAGCCATTGCGGCCTGCCCCCCCAGCAAAAAAATCAGGCAGGCGATTGTAATGCGAAATGATGACATTGCTGCTATCCTTGTGATACCCGCATTCGTTGACCTACGACGGCTTCGATTGCCGGAGAAACTCCCAGTTATGAAAATTCGGAAAAACCGTTAGAGTTGGCAAGGAAATCCCTCACCACCCGATTGGATGGGATTATCGGCGGCCATCGCCTAACCGGTATTGCTTAACAAACAGATGTATAAAGCCCTTGGAGACCAGACATTTACGAACGTTATCTTGAAGCATTCCCAACCCTTCCTCGCTTGGCCGGCTGCATCACAAAAGTGCTATCACAACTACCTCAAGAGGTCTTAAATGATTTCCATGAGGACTCAAACTTCCGCGTCTCACTGGACGATTGCGAGCCTGGGCAAGGTCGCAAGGTCTTAATGCCCGACTTGAGTCCACAAGGAACAAGCCGTTGCGTGGTTTTAAAACCAAGATTGGAACAATGCTCAGACGCTTTCGCCTGCTACATCGTTGCGCATGAGTTCGCTCATGCCTATTTGCGAAACGGAGGCTGGGGAGAATTTACTTGCCGCGAAGCTGCTGCCGACGCACTCGCCGAAACATGGGGCTGGCCCAAACAGCCCTATGAATGGCTTGACTGGTAACCCCCAAAACCCGCTCAGTTCAATTCATCTATGAAGACGAACATTGGATTTCAACAGGTGTGCATGGACTAGTTTCGGCAAAACTTAAACGACTAAATCCAGCCCCGTGATCGAACCTGCTTAATCTATCCACGCATTGTTGGTCGCATTCGCATTGCAGCTCAACCACTCCCGCGACAAGCAAGTTTAATTTTTAAAAAAACACAGAGCCCACCCGAGGGTTGATTGTCCAAACAATCAAAAAGTAGATCTTCCCGAGTAAAGTCTCTCGCCACCTCGTGCTTGATTCAAAAAAACGAACCCGCATCGCTGATCTTGACCACGTCCGCTAAGAACCACAGCCGCAGTTGGTTCAATCATAGGTTGGCAGATGCCGTTGCCCCGATATTCGCCACTGAGTCTTTCACCCTGAGCTTAATCTTCGACGCCCAAACGAATCCGGGCTTCCTCAGCCCAAGGGCTTTTAGGTGCGAGTTCTAAAAAGGTTTGCCAGTGTGATTGCGCATCGCTGGACAACTCCATTTCATCGAGCAATCTTGCCAAATGAAAATGGACGTCTGGATAATCAGCGTGATGATCCAATGCACCCATGAATGCGGAACGGGCCAATTCGTTCTGATCGAGTTCAACCAAGACGCATCCTAGACTCGCTCTGGCTTCCACAAATGATTCGTCCAGCTCGACCGCCATAAAATATCGTTCTTTTGCGCCGGACAAGTCTGACTGTTGATACAGCAATTCGGCAATTCGAAAACAAATATCAGCAGAGGTGCCGAAGGCCAGCGACATGGCACGATAAACTTGAATCGCCGCTTCCGGATCATCAGCGTCTTCGAACTCAATCGCCATCGCAATGAACTCACTTGGAGTCACAAGATCCTGAATCGATTTTGGCTGCTTGGCTTCTTCAATCGAGAGCAAATTTACTTCGTCAATCGTTTCGACTTGATCCAGCGAAGCAAAGTCAATTCTTCGTTGCCCACCTGGTTCAACTAATCCTTCGCTCTGACGCAACAAAACGTTGCGGCCTTCAACGATAACAGACAACTGTGATAACGGCCGCTGCTGATTGGGATAAAGCTCTGCTAATCGAGACAACTTATTTTCAATTGCTTTGGGTGTTTCTCCTGAAGCAATCAGATGAGCAATCCTTCGAGCTGACGCAACTTCCTGAAAATCAAAATATGGCAGCTTCTTTATTTGGCGAACGGGTTGAATGAGCCCACGCCGATGCCAGCGTCGAATCGTCGACAGCGGAACGTCCAACAAACCTGCTAACATTGAGGGTGTGTAGAGATTGCCAACTTCATTTTCTGGCTCAACCCATCCTAGCTTTTGCCAAAACTGAGTTTCGTTGATGATGACAATGCGTCCCTCATCGCATGCCTGAATCACCCATTCATCCAGCAATCGCTCGGGATCTTCAAGCGGATCAACATCGGCACCAATCACCACCAAATCAACTTCCGAGTCGACTCGCTCGGCCATCGTCCCACCGTAATTGCGAACGAATTCACGGGCTTCTTTTCGATTCATTCCACCAAGCTTGCCAACAAACGCGACGCGCATTCCTGAAATCGCCGAGTCCGGACCGGCCGGTTGTTTGACTGCCTGTTGAAGTTCCATAATTTCCAGTTGATTGGCGAGCGTCCGGGCAATTTGGATAGTCTCGAAGACGGCTCGGACGATGTCAATGATTAATCGCACTCACCGCGACCGTAATCCTCGGCGGGCTGAAATCAATTCGAGGGAGCCCATTTCGCGGAGTAACTACCGAAGAATCAGGCGGATTTGGCCACAAAATCGGGTCAGGCAAACTTTATCACTCAACCGCCCCATTTCTGCGACGGTCCATCAACGCCCAATGCCTGTGGAATAGTTGTCAATAGCTCGACGAGCGACGTGCGAATTATCGGTCACTCAATTTGGAGCCCGTTGATTTCTGTTGGAGCTGCTGATCCTGCCGAATGGCATGTTGCGAATTCCATCGACTGGCGCCATCAACTGGGGCAATCCACTCAATCAAGCGAGTCTAAAAATTGCCGCATCTCTCCTGCAGCATGCAAATTATTCTGGGCTTCAGCTTGTTCGATCCCCTGCGCCAAGATTTGCCTTGCCTCGTCGATCCGATCTAGATTCGCCAGCTGCTGCCCGCTCATAAAGAATGAAGGGACGTAGGGTGGAGTCTCCTTCATCAAACTTTGATGAAGCGCGAGGCTCTTTTCGTTTTCGTCTTCGTTTTCGAGCTCCATCGCCAAAGCGTATCGGAGGAACGTATCCTCGGGCGAATCGGCAAGCATGCTTTCAAGTTGTTCGCGACGCGACATTCGAATGGATCTCAGAATAGATGAGTTCAGTTTTTAAAAATCAACAATGGGACGATTCTACAGGTCAGACAGTCGCGGTGACAACTGCTTGCCACAACAGAGGCGGCGACAGCTTCTGCAGTTTGCTATCGGCAAACAACAACCCAACCAACCAATCGCAAATCGCTTGCCAACGGGAGTCGGTCGTCGAGGACGGTCTGCCCTGGTTTGATTCCAAACCAGGTTTGATCGGTAAATCCAGAGTTAGTTAAATCAGACCATAATTCACGTCGGCGAAAACTGTGAATGAACATTTGTTTAAGGCCACGATAGTTTGCAATTCGGTCTCCAAATTCATTTTTTCCCAAGATGCAACCGCAGGCATTTCCAATTGCCCAGCGGATTCCACCCGGGTGTCGAAGATGGAACCAAGTGTTGTGGGCATGCAGAATGAATTGCCCCCCTGGTTTTAAAATTCTTCGCACGTGGCGAAGAAAGCTGCTTCGGTGAACCGAGTTCTGGATCATGCCCAACGTACTAAACATACAAATCCCATGATCAATTGAGCCGCTCTTGAGTGAATCCAATTCCACCAAGTTGGCGTGTAAAAGTAGTGGACAGGCATGCTGACTCAAGTTTTGATCAGTTTTTTTCTTAAACTCACGGAGCATGGGTATTGAAAGATCGATGCCAATTCCACGGTAGCCTCGCTCCAACAAAGGTTTGAGTGTCCGGCCGGTACCACAACCAAAATCTGCAACGACAGGACCAGGGTTGCCTTCGCTCTGTGCATCAATTGCGGGCAGGTAACGGTCAATGATCTGCCAATCAACCCGAGTTAACGGATCACCATCGACAAATGAGTCGTAATCGCTCGCAATCTGATTGGCGCGAACATAGTCCCAATTCCCTTGTGTCACCCCAACCGGGACCTGCCAAGGCGCATCAATTCTGCGAGGATCTGAGGGCTCATTTTCATTGGATTCTGGGTTATTCAAAGAAGCTTTTCCAATCTTTCCGGATATTCTACCCACTTGCTCAAATCGCCTGCGATCTGTTATCGTCGCCCCGTCGATGGGAGTGTCCGTTGTGAATTGTGGCGTGTCCACCACAACGTCAATTCTCATCTTATTGTATTAGCTCGGAATGATCCGTTGGACTTAGTTGGAGTAATGTCGTGGCGATTCGCGTTGCAATTAATGGTTTTGGTCGAATTGGACGTTTGACTTTTCGTAATTTGATGGAACGCGGCGAAGAATTCGATGTGGTTGCGGTCAACGATCTGACGGACAACAAAACATTGGCGATGCTGTTAAAGTACGACAGCATCCACGGCCGCTTTCCCGGAACAGTTGATTTTGATGACGAGAATCTAATCGTCAACGGCGAAAAAGTTCGCGTTTTTGAAGAGCGAGATCCCGCCAAACTACCATGGGGCGATTTGAAAATCGACGTGGTTGTTGAAAGTACCGGTGTCTTTCGTGGACGTGCCGGCAACGGAAAACCTGGATACGACTCGCATATCGAAGCGGGGGCTCGCAAGGTTGTAATCAGCGCACCGGCCAAAGACGCTCCGGATCTAACTTGTGTTTTAGGCGTCAACGACGACTTGATCACCGATGAGATGACAACGATCTCGAACGCTAGTTGCACGACCAACTGCTTGGCACCCGTTGCCAAAGTGCTTAATGATTCTTTCGGAATCACCGCTGGATTGATGACCACGGTTCATGGATACACCAACGACCAAAACGTGTTGGATGCTCCCCACCCTGACCTCTACCGTGCTCGAGCAGCAGCCCTCAACATTATTCCGACATCCACAGGTGCTGCTGAGGCCGTTGCCTTGGTGATTCCTGATCTCAAAGGAAAACTCACCGGCATGGCAATGCGAGTTCCGGTTCCGACCGGGAGTGTTGTTGACTTAACCGTTTGCCTCGGGAAGACAGCCAGTGCAGAAGAGATCAACAGCGCAATCAAAGCGGCTGCCGATGGCCCCATGAAAGGCGTCCTCGAATACACCGAAGACCCAATCGTATCTACTGACATTATTGACAACCCGCACAGCTCGATTTTCGCGGCGGATATGACCAAAGCTTTGCCGGGCGAGGCTAACATGGTCAAAGTCGTCAGCTGGTATGACAACGAGTGGGGTTACAGTGCGAGAACAGCGGATTTAATTGCGAGGATCGGCAAGTAATTCCCGCTTGATTCAAACTCCTGAGCGGATTTGACAAAAATATTGCCGTGATTTTACGGTTCTTCCAGCGCGGTACGCACCGCGCTTTTTTTTTGCCGGTGCAGACATAAAGGAATCGAGCCTATTTGTTTGTCGAAGACAAGGGCAAGAAGTTTGGGCGTTTAGTGGGTATTGGCAATGATTGATGATCAGTTTGATCCGGGCACTGGACCGATAGAACTTTCTGAGGAGGTGACCGGCGATCAACCTCAGGCCAGTTTCGTCCCAGCATCCGATTCCCAACTTAGACGCGGTCCGACTTTCGGGGTTTGCCTCTGGTGGTCCGATGAAAAGCCGTTCTGGCTACACCCCGAAGACGTCGAGATTGCAAAGAAGTTCATCCCGGGTAACCGAGTTTTACGTCGCAGCGAGTGCCCGAATTTCGCCGACCGGGAACTTGGCTACTCGGTGTTTCAGTACGGTGAGTCATCGTTTCGTGCACTGCCTGCTATTTGGCTTGAGATTAGCAGTGATGGTTACGAACTAAATGACCTGGTGCAGGTCAAATCTCAGTACGGACGTCTGAATCCGGTAATCGCAACGATCTGTGACATTAGATGGAATCAGAACCGCAGGAAGATTGATTACTACTTGTCAGTCTCAGGCAAACAAGTCTCGCGGGTGTACGCCTCAAGCGAAATCAAGCCTACGATGAGACTCAACTCTTACTTAAGCCAGCGGGAACTTAGCCTTGCGAAGGAAAACATGATCTGAACCGCGAACCAACCCTCGTCGACAGATCAGGCTAAATGTCATTTCAAGAATTAACATTGCTTTAAACTGATGGCAATCGAGTTCAGAGCACCCGGACGGTACCACAACAACAGCAACGTGAGGGTCGAACAACGGAGATCAAACCGAAGGTTGCAACCAACAAAAATCCAAACACAACTGGTGAGAATGTGACCGCATGATGAACGTCTTCACGCCAACAAGAACGACACCGTTTCATAGCCCCTGGAGTTCTTGGTTTGGTTTGGGATGGTTCAGCTTGTAAAATCGACATGTGTTTTTCTCTGTACATGTTAGACCGCTACTAATCCTGGCCGTTGAGGGCAATTACTGGTTCCTTTATTTGTTTTCGGACTTTCAATCGTAAAAACTTGAAAAATGCTCACATTCCTTTCAACATTGGCTTTTTCACCAACAGTTTGTGTGAGGGAAGAGTTCAAATCGCCATAATCCCCGAGTTTTACGAGCGTTTCAGTTTTTATGGAGCTGGGGAGAATAAATTATCCGCGTGATGTCACTGATTTTTGCCTGCGACCAACGGTTATATAGGTGAGACCGTGGTTTACGGATTCTGCAGTTTGGGCAAAACGGCTTGAGCGTCTTCGCTGTGAAACAGGGGCGAAACGGACTGATAGATAAGTTACGGAAGTGTTATAATCTCGGTGAAACTTAATGTGACATTCGCGTCACTGGCGACCTGTTCGTGCTCAACGATCAGGTCACCAAGGTCCAGATGGAACCCGGAGTTCTTACGAAGTGAATCTTGAAGAATTGCTATCCCCTTATTCGCCCCCGGAAACGAATTTTCTGGAACGACTGAGATACTGGTCGATCGCTCAGCCTGAATCGATTGCCTATCGTTTCCTCGAAGGAGGCGAAGAAGTGAGTGACACACTCACTTTTGGCCAGTTGGATCGGAATGCGCGAGCGATTGCAGCTCAACTCGTCTCGATGGGTTTCGCTGGCCAGCGTGCACTCATGATGTACGATCCGGGGCTTGAGTTCGTCACCGCTTTTTTTGCGTGCCACTACGCTGGAGTCGTTCCGGTGCCGGCTTACCCACCTCCTCGTAATCGAAAGATGGGGCGGATCAATGCGATTGCCGAGAATGCCAAAGCTTCGATTGTCTTGACGACCAGCAAGATTCTAAAGCGGCTTGAGGACCGCAAGGGAAATTCCAAGGACGAATCCAATGGATTCTCTGATCGGTTGAATCTGATGCCTTGGATTGCAACT
>JAQWLH010000113.1 GCA_029247405.1 Mariniblastus sp. | reverse complement strand
ATTTATTGAGCGAAAAGGCTGTATCGAAAGAACGAACGCGACCTTCGAAGACGAAGATGCGCTTCGCTCAGCGGTCAATAACTTGGCCCAGTCGGTAGGACGAGAAATCAACGAGCGGCACCCGGTTCTCGATGCGCGGCTTCCTGACGGTTCTCGTGTTCACGCAATCATTCCCCCGGGTTCAAGAGTGGGGACTTGCATTACGATTCGAAAGTTTTCTCGTGACCCGTTGACGTTGGAAGACTTGATGCGATTTGGCAGCCTGACTGAATCGACCCGTGAATTTTTAGAGATCTGCGTTCGTCTACGCAAAAATGTGATCATCGCTGGTGGTAGTGGCACGGGAAAGACATCGATGCTCGGTGCATTGTCTCGAGCCATTCCTGAAACCGAACGAATTATTGTCATTGAGGATACATCTGAGCTTCGGCTTCACCAAGAACATTGCCTTTATCTTGAGGCCCAGCCTAGAACCAAATTATCGACAGTTCATCTCGACATACGCGAACTATTCCGCTCGTCGCTTCGAATGCGTCCTGATCGCATCATCGTGGGCGAAGTCCGTGGCGGTGAGGCGCTAGATTTGATTCAATCCATGATTAGTGGACACGAGGGAAGTCTCTCAACGGTTCATGCCAGTTCAGCAATTGACGCGTTGGTGCGGCTTGAAACACTCTCTCTCATGTCTGATGTAGAAATACCGGTTTACGTTGCCAGGGCTCAAGTCGCGTCCGCCATTGACGTCTTGGTTCAGTTGACGCGGTCCAATGAAACGGGGCGAAGACGAATTCGTTCGATTAGTGAGGCTGGGCGGCTAAATAAGGACAATGAATATCAAATTCAGCCGCTGTACACCCTTCAGCCTAAACCAATGACAAACGGCAAATCGAGCGACCCAGCTGAATCCGGTTTGAAGGAGACATCTGAATTGGTGCTAACCGCAACGGGTTTGACTCCAACATTCAATCAAGAACCACACGATAATGGGATGCAAGGGCGCATCAAACATTCAAGTGCCCTGTGGACTTCTCCAGAAAGATAATTAGCGAGCCTGCGAATCAAACATCGCGACAAAACAATGTTCATCAATAAGTATTTTGGAAAACTCCCGGTGAACCGCCGTCTCATTCGGACGCGGCGTGCCGCGGCGGCGTCAATCGATTACTTCCTCGTACTCGCGATCATTGTTCCCTTGGCAGCGTTTGCGGCTTATGCCGTGCCGCACATAATTCAACTGGTTTATGAGATGTGCATCACCATGGTCGGCATGCCTTTTATGTAACGGACACACCATCGCAACCAAAAAAAACAATTAAATAGTTCACTAGATTGCCTGTACTCAGGCCAAAATCATTGGAGAATGAAATGAAGAAGACGATCAATTTTAAAAATTTGCTTCAACGGGTCCACGAGGATGAGAAGGGCGCTGTTTCGCTAGAAACAATCTTGATCATTGGTGCTATTGCGCTTCCCGTATTAATCTTTTTAATCTCAGTCGCTTGGCCACGCATCCAGGATTATTTCGAGGACGGCATGAGTGATTTGGAAGATCAAGCCGATCGAGCAAGAACGTCTGGCAGCGGATTTTGATGATCGCAACGGGATGTTTGTTCGCGTTGATGATCATTGCCACGGCGACGGATGTGTGGCGGCAAAAGATTTATAATTGGACGACCTACACCGGTATCGCAACCGCCTTTTTGCTTTCAGGCCTCGCGACACTACTGAGCCAAGCCGTTTATTCTGAAATTGAAATTGGGGCGAGCCTGCTTGGTTTTGTTAGTTGTGGCTCGATCATGTTGGTCTGTTTTGTCCTGTTTCAAATTGGGGGAGGAGATGTCAAGCTTCTGGCGATGGTTGGGGCATTCCTTGGTGTCGAAGCTGGAGTTGAAGCGTTGTTATGGACCTTTGTTCTCGGGGGCGCCTCGGCCTTGATTATTTTGATCTGGCGCATAGGCTTCCTGAAATTGGTCCAGCGAATGATTCAGCAAATCATGGTTCGCATGGGTTTTGGAAGATGGGATCCCTTATCCGAAGGGGAGCGGGAGCAGATGCAACTGCCGTTATATCTCGCTCCCAGTGCCTTGTTGGGTGTCGCTGTCGTTACGTTTGAAATTGTTGAACAGGTCGCGAATCTAGGGAATTGAAGTCCGAAAATTGAGGTGTGGTTTGATGAGTCAGCAACTATTTGAATCCTGTTTGCCTTGGGCGATTCTAGTAATCGTCTCAGTTCTGGGAGCACGGATTTTGGTTTGGCTCAGTGGCGCACGACTTCAGATGCGACGGATTCGTTCGATCCATCAGTGTGAAGCGGGGAGTGCTCAAAGCCTGAGTTTTGTTTTGGTGCTTCCTTTCTTTGTGATGACCCTGATGATGATCATTCAGGCCAGTCATTTGATGATTGGCAACATTGTGGTTCATTATTCAGCCTATGCCGCGGCTCGTTCTGCTTCGGTTTGGATTCCTGCAAATGTTTCCTTTCTCGAACCCGCCAACTGTATTAGCTCTCGGCGATTGATTTCCGAAGACGCGATGGGCTGGCAATACGAAATTGAGCCATCCGGGGACAAATTCTTAAAGATCCGACAGGCTGCCGTGCTGGCTGCCTTCACCTTAGGACCCTCACGAGATCTCGGTTATGGTCTTCCGACTAACGAGGCTGCTCTGACAGCCGAAGCCTTAACGAATGTTTATCGCGGCCTAAATCCAACTTCGGTGAGCAATAGCAAAATCTCGCAAAGACTACGAAACAAACTCGCTTATTCTTACGCCAACACGGATGTCGACATCACCCTTTGGCATCGCTTCCGTGAGCACGTTCCCAGATCAGACGGGCGTGGGCCGGGTCGCTACCAAGTCGAAAACGGCAACTGGAGCGAGAGGTTTCGTGATCCACCGCTTTACGAATACGTCGAAAGATACGACATGTATCAGGATAATGAGATCGGCTGGCAGGATCATATTACAGCGACGGTTACCTACAACTTACCTCTGCTACCGGGGCCGATTAGATTTTTTGCTCCAAAAAATTCGAATCCTCTCAGCTCATCTGGGCAGGATCCGCGAACCGACTCGTCGGGTAGCGCATATGTTTGGCCCATTACGGGGAACGCGACGCTGGGCAACGAAGGTCAGAAGCCTCATCAAGCTTATTGGCAGGAGGAATTTTAATGTTTCAGCCAATGCGAATAATTAGATCGTTCCAGCCGAAACGGATTTGCCAGGAGTTGACGTGGCTTGGATCCCGTCTTCATCGTGACCAGCGTGGATCGATCAGTGTGGCGACTGTCTTCGCTTTCCTGTTTTTGACAATGCTGATGGGGATGGTGATCAATCTCGGACGGCATGTTGATCGAAAAGTAAAGGTACAAAACGCAGCGGATGCCGCGACCTATAGCGGAGCGACGGTGGTTGCTCGAAGTATGAACACGCTGACATTTACAAATTTTCTTTTATGTGATGTGTTTGCATTAACGGCGTATCTTCGGGAGGCCCGAGACCGCAATGCCGACACACTTTCCGATCCTGTTCTTGATGCGTGGGATGAGGTTGCTCCCGAATTTCGAGATGCGCCGCTTCCCAAATTCCAACAGCTCGAGCGGGGGATTCCGCTCAAGACGGAATTGGAACGTC
The DNA here is from genome assembly GCA_029247405.1 of Mariniblastus sp. GTDB lineage: Bacteria > Planctomycetota > Planctomycetia > Pirellulales > Pirellulaceae > Mariniblastus. Next base: position 8,085 of record JAQWLH010000113.1, on the reverse strand, counting down.
AACTGATCGACGCATGGAGCAACCATAACGCCGCCATCTCTGAAACTCTACTGCCGGTTGTCGAAGAAATTTTAGGTATGGAGATGATACCGGAATTTCAACGCGCTCTGATTGAGACGACTCCCAACTTGGCCAATATAGCGGCCAACGAAATTGCCGGAAGGCATGGACCCGTTGGGCGTGGATTGAACGGTCGTACGGCCATGAATGCACTCATGTGGCGTACCGACGCGATGCCGTTTGGAAGCGAGACATCAACGGGGTTGTCGCAAATGCCCGCCGCTGATCCGGTCAACGATTGGACTCAGTACCAGTCCTTTTATTTTGACGAAAGTTCAAAAGCCCGCGCTGAACATTCATTTCGTTTTTTGAGATCCCTGAATAACGAAATGCTGTTGCCGTTGGAGGCCCGCTTGCAACAAGGTCGAAACGACAAATTTGTGCCTGCAGAAAAGTTTTATGGCGGCTGGGGCTATCACAACGGAGCTGCCAAGCTTTCCCAGTTTTCTCAATTGTGGCGAGGGTTTACGCAAGCCCAACTGAAACAGCTGCTGGAAGTAGAATATCCGTTCCGGAATTTGCCCATGGTCATTCTGCGGGATGATCAGCAAGAAAATGATCTCAACGGTTATCTCGAAAAAGACTTTATGTTTGTGGGGGCAACCTACTGGTCCGCGATGCAGGAGCGAATGCCAGGATTGTTTTACAATCCTCTGCAAGCCGATCAAATGGCTTTTGCCCAAGCACAGCTTTTTATACCGCGTGGAAGGTTCATTCAAGATACGAGGTATTTTGGTGACCCGCAGCGACAATGGCGGTTTAGCGCCGGTCCCTCCAATCGGGATTTATGGAATCAAAACTGGGCAGTACAGCTTGTTCCTGCAACTTCACAAAGCATTCCCTCGATTTTGCAGACCCCCCCACCAGAAATTCCAGCACTTACCCCAAATTTAGGAGGGCTGACCGTTGAAGATTTTCGACGCATTAACACTCACTAAATCGGAACAAAATAAGTGGACGGTTTCACGACGCAGGGGGGTAGCACCTCTGGAAATGGTTTTGGTTCTGCCACTGCTAATGATGTTCATGGGATTGATTGTCGTCTTTGGCTATGCGGCAAGTTGGAAAATACGCAGTGAAGTTGTTGCCAGAGATGTAGGATACAAGATTCGGCACCCGAGAAGTGGTGGTTACACACACACGTCTTTGGTGGACTTGGGGGGAAGCTCGTTTCGCGAATTGCACGAGAGATCACCTGAATGGCCCGAAGCGAGGGATGACAACGAGAGACTGGAATCGCACCGGCAAGGTGATTCCGGGATTAGCAGTTATCGAGATCACGAAGTAGTCGCTGCTCCCATCATCCGCGGTCCGGTGCCACAAATTACGGTCAATAACAGCCTGTTGGATTTTACGCGAGGTGTCAGTCAAGGTGTGGCGGAGATTAATCGACCGGCACCGATTATGTCTGAGATGGGAAGAGTCAATTTCAGAACTCCTCATTCATTTATGGATAACGAATTTCAGTATATGCGAATGGGGTGGAATACACCGCGCGGACAGAGGCGGGGGATTGGGAACTTCTCCCGACGAATTCCGGTATTGTGGGAACATGAACTCGACTATCTCTATGATAATGAAGAGATCAGCAGTTTGATTTTTTCCATCAATGAGATGCGCGATCCTGTAGTCATGGCAATCGACGAGGACATGGATTTTTATGTTTGGAAAAAGCGGCTTCAATTTTTAACGACCGATGATGATGGGAATGAAGTCAAGCGATTCGTCATGGGGGAGCCCTTGCCGGTTCCGCCCAATCCCGGATCGTACCGATTCATACGAGATTTCTCTTCATCGCCGCGAATGCGAACACGCGATTATCGTCTGGATCGAAATTGGGTCTTTACAAACATTGTGACGCCCTATTTGGATCGGGTCGTCGAAAAGCCAATTCAGCTGGCTAGAGCCAGTCAGCGTCTTTACAAAGAAGTTCTGGATCACAACGAGAGGGAGTTGTGTTTCCCACCCCTTTCTCAGCGTGAGATTGATCTGCTTGAGGACTGGATTGAGCAACTGAGTGAATACATTGCACGTGTTGAAAACCGATAGCACGAACGTTTCAAACTTTGAATATACGAACCGATGCAAAAACCGCTTGAATTATCAAAAAGGTCGGCAGAAGACGATGACTCCACCAGCGAACCGACGACCGCTGGTTACGCTTCTGTCGGAACTAAAATTACAAATTGGACGAGCAACTTTCTCGCAACTGCAGTCGTACTTATCATTGCACTCACGGTTGGCACCCAGTTAATTTCAAGTTTTCGCTGGGAAGACGAAGGCGGACTGTCTCGGACGGCGAACACTGAGCTAATTCAGGCGTGGCCTGTCCTTGAATCATGTGCCCTCGAGTTCGGTGATCTGCCGTTTCAACTCGAACGGGAATCAGCCCGTTGTGACCGAGAGCGAGTCGTTGCGTTACTTCAAGCCAAGTGCCGTCAAGCGCTTGAACAGGACGCAATACCAGTCGGACCAATGACGACAAAAGAGACGGCTGCGATCCAGAGTTTGATCCAGAAATCTCACACGGTACCGATCGAAGAACGGAAAGGAAAGTGGAGGATTTTTCACATTGAGACCACTGACGGGCAGCTCAACATTCCATTGGTTGTGGGAGTCAGGGATAACGTCGATCTGAAAAATGGAACACCGAATGAGAGCGACATGATGGGTTCAAACTCGCGTTTGGTCGTCTGGGGATTGGGGATGCCCAGTGAGTCGGGCCTTGCTTCAGAAACAATCCCTACAACTGATATTCAGTCGAAAAATAGTTCAGCGGAGGCCGACTCAGATCGCGTCGTTCACAACTGGACCACTTTTGTTGCGAGATCTGCTCCGGAATCACCAGCGCATACAGGTAGGCGAAAGCTGGTTCCTCTTAACTTTGACCGAACTCTTGCAATTGCCAACGAAAACGGCACTTCAATGATTGGTTTCAAGGGGCCGGAGGCAAATCAGGCCATTTCGTTTTATAACCAATTAGCGGTTTCTGAGAATTGGGAGGTTGCCGTGCCTTGGTGTCAAACATCAGGTCACTGGTCGGCTCAATTTAAACCACCCAGGGAATCGCCGTTACAAGGGATTCAAGTTCAACTGCACGTTAAGCATAATGCTGTGAGTGGGCTATTATTTGTTCAGTCGAGAAAGCCAAGAGTGGATTGAAAAACTCCAGCCACCGAGCACACGTAGATAGTGAAGATGTCACCTATAAGCTAAATCAATTATCTTTTATCAGAGCAAAAGAAGTTCGCAGCGATTGTTTCAAAAGCAATGCAGCGGAAACACCAGTAGTCTCAGCCGCAAAAAATGATTGAGTCCGGAAAGTGGGTGAATGTTTGCCCACTTTTGAGAGCGGAAAAAGAAACAACCTTAAGGTATCAAATGAATAATTGGATCGGCCTGTTGATCGCACTGTCTTTGGCAATCGTAGCCGGTGTGCTCAATTGGAAATACCTCGAACGAAAAACCGAAGAAGTTGAAATGGTGTCCTTTTTGGCCATCAAAGAAGGTGAGATGGTTGAAGCTGGCAAAAAGTTTACGGAGGGAAACTTTACTCGGCTAAACATTCCCCAAAAATCTGTCGGTAGCCTTCAAAACTCGGCAGTCCTGTATAAGGATTTGGACACGGTCGTGAACGTAAATGCGTTGCGAAATTATCGAGGCGGCGAAGTGGTCATGTTGCAGGATTTGAAAACACCTCCACGAAAGCTAAGTTTAAACCCGGGCGAGGTAGCCTTCTTTGTGCCAGTCGGTGGCAACTCATTTGTCGCCAAACATTTCGCGCCGGGCGATGAGGTAACCTTTACCTTAGCACCACCGCGGAAGATTAACTTTAATAAGGCGCCGGCTCCCCTGCCGGAGACATCCGAAGAGAAAACGGACTGGAATTTGACCGACAACAACGAAGTTGAAATTATTCAGGGGCCAACCAAATTTATTGGACCCTTTCGTGTCATTGCGGTGGGCGGCAGATTAAGCACCTATGATGTAAGTCGAGCTCAAGGGGGGCGTGTAGGTCAGGAAAGTAATTTGGGCGTTGCGATTAAATTTGAAAATGGCCAATACGACCAAAAAGGTCGCGACCTGATCGACCGCGTGAATGGACCTGGCTTTCGGCATGCTGGGGTCATTTTGAATTCAAAGGGAAAAAATAACTAGACACACGAGTACAAATTAAATCCGAGAACTCAGTCAACACCTGGTAGCCCTTTGAAAATCTGGTTTAACAAAATAAACGAAAGTCGCCGTTCGATTTTTGAAGTCGAAGACAAGGACGAAAACGGTGATTCAATCGACGTTGAAGTGACCATTGGTCGCGATCCCGTGAATATGCTGGTCCTCGAAAGCCCACTCGTTTCCCGGCATCACGCGGTCGTTAGGCGGCTAGAGAACCATTTCGAACTTGAGAACGTTGGCCTCAACATTTGCATGATTGGTGAGCTAGACGTCGGTGTAGGAGAAACGGTTAAGTTTGATAGCGGAATGCCCGTCCGTATTTGGCCTTATACATTAAGTTTTGAACTTGAGACCGTTCCCCAAATCAGCCGCAACGAGTTTGACGCTCACATTCGCAATGTGATGGCTAATTTAGAACAACGCATCCACAAACAACTTTTGGAGCGGCTTGATTTGGTGGGCATGGAAAGTTCACGCACCCCGGATCAAAAAAGCATTCTTTTGCTCGAAAACAACATCCAAGATTGTTGTCGTGAAATGGATGTATTTTCGGCTGGCAACGAGGAGCTTTTAAACAACATTGTCGGTTTGGTACTCCGCGATCTTCTTACGAACCAAATTATTCTTGAGGGGTCCGTTGATTCGACACGAGCGGCCACGCTGACCAGTAATGAATTTGATGTTCCTGCCACGTTGATTCCGGAACGTGAAACGGAATTGCAGAATCTGCTGCGGATGCTGAAAGAGCAACTGCACCTCGAAATTCCTACTGATACCAGCGAGAAAATCCGACTGGTAGAAGATCAAGCCCAGTCGAAATTTCCTGCACTCCAACGATTTTTGCATGCGGAGCTTCGGAAATACATTATTCTCCGTGCTTTAAAAAAGGATCTGAAAGATACTGTCTTCGGGTTTGGCCCGCTGCAGGATCTTCTACGTGTACCCTCAATCACAGAGATTATGGTTGTCTCGAGCGAACAGATTTATGTGGAAACCGACGGCGTGATCGAGCGGTCCGGGCGTCGATTTATATCTGATCAAGTTACCGAGTCAGTCATCGAGCGAATTGTTGCGCAAGTGGGGCGCAGGATCGATAAGAGCCAACCCCTCGTCGACGCTCGATTGCCCGATGGATCGCGTGTGAATGCAATCATTCCGCCTTTGGCGATCCGAGGTCCTTGTTTAACGATCCGGCGTTTTCCCCAACAGCGACTTTCAATTGAAGATTTAATTCAAAAGAAAGCTCTAACCAGTTCGGCCGCCGCGTTTTTGCGAGCGGCTGTGGGCAACAAACGAAATATCTTGGTTAGCGGTGGAACCGGTAGTGGGAAAACGACGATGCTCAACGCCATGAGCAGTTTTATTCCTTACAAAGAGCGGATTGTCACGGTCGAAGACACTGCTGAACTCAAAATGCATCAGGAGCATGTGGTAACACTTGAAACCCGCCCTCCGAACGTTGAGGGGCGTGGCGAGTACAGTGCCCGTGACCTCGTCAAGAACGCATTGCGGATGCGACCTGATCGACTCATAGTTGGTGAGTGTCGAGGTGGTGAGGCGCTTGATATGCTTCAAGCCATGAATACGGGCCATGATGGCTCAATGACGACGGTGCATGCCAACAGCTCAACCGAAGTTATCGAAAGGCTTGAACTGCTGGTATTGATGGCGGTCGAATTGCCGATCAAGGCGATCCATCGTCAAATCGCTTCTGCTTTAGATTTGATCGTTCAACTTTCCCGAATGCCTGATGGTCGGCGAATGGTAACGCAGGTTTCCGAGGTCGAAAGAATGGATGAGGAAACAGGCGACTTAATTGTGACGGATATTTTTAACGCGCGTAATGGAATTTCCCTTCAGCCCACTGGCTACCTGCCTACCTTTGTTGATTCTTTGGTCGATAAAAATTTACTTGATCTTAGATTTCTTTACTCAGAAGGAAGGCCGACTGATGAATCGGAGGCCAAACGTCTGTCGTTGGACGGCCCGGGAATGCCAAGGCCGTTAGACCTCGGCCCTGTGACCAACCAGAGGGCTGACTAATGGCAAGCCCTGAAACATTGGTGATCAGCGGATTGATGGCGGCTTCAGCCGGTGTTGCAAGCTGGTTTAGTCGAGACTGGGTTGGGTTCTTGCTCGCAAGGATCGAAAATAACGTCAACGAAGAACTTCGCGCGATGCGCGTCTCGACCCCCCATCTACGAAAGTATCTTGCAGGTTGGATGTACCTGATGGTCGTCACCCTGGTTCTACTCTGGTTCGGATACGGAAGCCTTGTCTTCGGTGTTTTGGCGGTAGTTCTAATGGGGCCTCTGCCGTGGTATTTATTAAAACGCATGGCCCAACGCCGAAGAGACAAAATTGAAGAACAACTTGCAGGAAGCATGACAACCTTGTCCGGTGCGATTCGCGCGGGCCTTTCCCTTGCCCAAGCGTTGGAAATACTTGCCGAGCAATCGCCGCGTCCGATCAAACTTGAATTTCAACACATGGTCGGTCAGTATTCCATGGGGAAAACTCTTCAAGAAACTTTGATGGAAGCCAAAGAGCGTTTAAAAAGCGAAAATTTCTCGATGTTCGCCGCCGCCATGCTTGCCAGTCGCGAGAGCGGTGGAAAACTAAACGAGACGGTTGAAAGAATTGCCGAGTCAGTGCGTGAGTTCCAACGTTTGGAAAGAAAAATCCAAGCAGAGACAGCACAAGCAAAAAAGTCGGCGGTCTACATGGCGTTAGCGCCCCCCATCATTTTATTTGTTTACTATTTTGTCGATCCCGTGAATACGACTCGTTTATTTACAACATTGCCCGGCCAAATCATGTTGTCGGTTTCGATTATTTTGGATGTCGTTGCCTGGCTTTGGGCAGCCGCAATTTTGACACCTGATATTTAACAAAGTCCTGCGAATGAATGAGCTGTCCCCGTTGTTATTTAACTATTTTCCACATTGAAATTTAACTCTTGAACTGAGTGGATTTACAACGCCCATCTAATCAGGCGATATTACTTTGAACATTCAATCTTACATCTTGTTATCCGCGATGGATTGGACCGCGATTGTTCCGACGTTCGTTATCTCAGTTTCCGTTTTCTCATTTGTCTACTGGATTGTGCGTTCACTGGAATCGGGGGATCTTCAGCAGGGTGACGAATGGCGTTTTGATGTCAGTCGCATTAATGATTTGCGCCGCAATGATCCTTTCTTTCGCTTGTTCCAACCCGTTCTTCAAATTTTCGCACGGTTTAATCGGGGCGCATTTCGGGACCAACTTCCAGAGATTCAACGAGAGATTCAGGCAGCGGGATTGCCGCGCAGTTGGTTGGCTGAAGAATATCTCGGCAAGCTTGAATTTGTCGGCTTGTTATTGTCACCGATGATTTTTTATGGCTGCGTCAATTGGATGGGCGCAGCTGGGATCATGCTCGGGATTATTTTAACGTTACTCACGATGGTGTTAATGCGCCGAAATTTGACTAATAAAGCGCGAGCCAGGTTAGTCAAAGTCAAGCGTCGAATGCCATTCATGCTCGATCTAATGACGCTGCTAATGGAAGCGGGAACGACGTTTCTGCATGCCCTTGAACAAGCTGTAGGCGAATACCGAGGGCATCCGTTGTCGGTTGAATTTAATCGAGTTCTGACAGACATGAATCTCGGCAAAACACGTAAAGAGGCATTTGAGGGGATGAGGGACCGATTACAGGATGATGAGATAACCAGCATTCTCGGTTCAATGATTCAAGCAGAAGAGCTCGGTACGCCCCTTTCAAGCGTTTTCCGCACTCAGGCAGATGTTCTAAGGTTGAAGCGATCCCAGCGAGCCGAGGCGATTGCTGGTGAAGCTGGGGTT